>JBKOVG010000195.1:0-26451 GCA_046723845.1 Candidatus Methylomirabilota bacterium
CGGAAAGCCGCCGCCCGCACTTCGAGCGTGCCTGAAAGGAACTATCTCGTGACCCGCGCCGCGCGACTGGCCTAAGCGATCACCTGATAGTCCGTCTGCACCATGCCGCCCGGGTACGTGCGCGTCGCGACATGGCGGAGTCGGAGGTCATGTGGGAGTGGGCCGAAGAGCGGCATCCCTTGTCCGATGAGCACGGGTATGCGGCTGATGACGAGGCGGTGAATGAGTCCCGCGCGCAGGAACTCCCGAGCCCGGAGGGTGAGGCTTCAGGTGAAGCACCACCACGCCGCAGCGACGATGAAGAGTAGCGGGCTGTAGAGGCGCGAGTAAAAGCCTGTCCCCGGCCTGCTGGACTGAGCAGTGATTTCAGTTCCCTTCCGATCCTCGTTGAGTCAACACGTCTCATTATCCCCCCTACTATTCCCCTACGATTCCCGTAGGTATCCCTGGACCTATCCCCAGGGGGGACCTCCCGGAAGGCCGAGGGGGCCACGACCGTCGCCACTGCCCGTCGGATCGGGAAGGCGCTCATTCCTTGAGCTGTCTCCGACCCTTTCGGCCTGGCCGCGACGCCTTCTGCTTCAGGTACGCTTTGATCGCGGCCATGGACACTCGAATCTGGCGACCGCGCTGGATCGCCTCGAGGCGTCCATCCCAGATAGCCCGATAGACCGAGAAGACATGCCGCACGCCCAGGGCCGCAGCGGCCTCCGGGACATCGAGCCAATCGTTCGCGCCTACATCGCGCTCGTCAAATCGCGGGCCCGCAACCACTTGATGCCAGAAGAGCGATCGGCTCCTCGAAAGCGTGTGAATCGTGTTGATCGAGCGCTAGCGAACCATGCGGTTCGCGATCTTCGACAGCACCTCCAGCCGCCGGAAAGCCGAGGCGGACAGCATGTCCTCGGTCGCACGCCAGTTCCAGTTCCCCGCCGCGCGGCCCGGCACGTTCATCCGCGCCTCCCGCCCGAGGTTGAGAAGGTCCTGCAGCGGAGCCACCGCGAGCGCGGCCGGGGACGACCACGCCAGCTGCATCAGCGCCGGGGCAGCATCCCCGTCCTCTCCCCCGGGCCGCTTCAGATAGCTCCACAGATTCCCCCGCTCGGCGTTCGGTAGGTCCTCGTACCATTCGCGCGTGGTGGGGTTGTCGTGGGTGCCCGTGTACACCACCGTGTTGGTGACGTAGTTGTCGGGCAGATGCGGGTTATCCCGATGACCGTCGAAGGCGAACTGGAGCACCCGCGTCCCGGGCACGTGGAACTGGTCGCGAAGCGCGCTGACGTCGGGCGTGACGAGGCCGAGATCCTCGGCGACGAATGGCAATGCACCCACCTCCTTCTCGATGGCGGTGAAGAGATCGGCGCCGGGACCAGGCAGCCACTGTCCGGTCTGCGCCGTCGGCGCCCCCGCGGGGACGTGCCAAGCGGCGGCGAAGCCCCGGAAATGATCCAGACGGATCACGTCCACGTGCGCCAGCAAGGCACGCAAGCGGTCGATGTACCAGCGGTAGCCGGTGCGCCGGAGAGCCTCCCAGTCATAGACGGGATTGCCCCAGAGCTGCCCCTGGGCGGCGAAGTAGTCCGGCGGCACCCCGGCGACGAAGCGGGGCCGGTGCTCCTGGTCCAAGAGGAACAGCTCCGGATTGGCCCATACGTCGCTCGAGTCGGGGGAGACGAAGAAGGGCAGGTCGCCGATCAGCCGCACTCCCCTGGCGCGGGCGTGGGCCTTGAGGCGCTCGGCCTGACGAAACAACGTGAACTGTGCGAAGCAAACCTGGTCGATCTGGCTCGCCACGTCGCGACGCGCCTGGGCCAGAGCGTGCGGTACGCGCCGGACCAGATCGGCGGGCCACTCGAGGTAGGCGGCGCCCTTATACCGGGCCTTCAGCGCGCGGAACAGCGCGTAGTCGTCCAGCCAGTGCGCCTGGTCGCGTCGGAACTGCTCGTAAGCCGGCCGGAGGTCTGGACGCGCCCCCGTGGAGAAGTTGGTCCAGGCCGTCTCGAGCAAGCCGAGCTTGAAGTTGATCACCGCCTCATACTCGACGGTAGCGGTGGGGAACGAGTGGCCCGCGACGTCGCTCGCTCGCAACAGTTCATCCTCGATCAGCGTCTCCGGACTGATCAAGAGCCCATTGCCAGCGAAGGACGACAGCGACTGGTACGGGGAGTTGCCATACCCCGTGGGCCCGAGCGGTAGCGCCTGCCACCAGGCCTGGCCAGCCTCGTGGAGACGGTCGATCCACGCGAGGGCCGCTGGCCCCACGTCGCCGATTCCGTGGGACGAGGGGAGTGATGTGACGTGCAGCAGCAAGCCCGAAGCTCGATAGCCCGCCGGGAAAGGCAATCGCCCCGTGGCAACGCGCTCGTCGCTCATGCGGCTCAAGCGCCGGGCTCGCGGCCCGCGCCGGCCGGCCCCAGTGCCTGATTCACGATCTCCTGCGCCTCCGCCACGATCGCGTCCAAATGCCCCTGATTCTTGAAGCTCTCCGCGTAAATCTTGTAAATGTTCTCGGTACCGGAGGGCCGCGCGGCGAACCAGCCACTCGCCGCCACCACCTTGAGCCCGCCGATGGGGGCGTCATTGCCAGGAGCCCGTGTCAGCTTGGCGGCGATCGGCTCGCCAGCGAGCATCGACGCCGCCACGTCCCCGGGCGCGAGCCTCGCAAGCCGCGTCTTCTGTTCAGGCGTCGCGGGCGCGTCGATCCGCGTGTAGCACGGGGCGCCGAATTCCTCAGTCAGCGCACGATAGTGTTCTCCCGGATCCTTGCCTGTTCGTGCGGTGATCTCGGCGGCGAGCAGGTTCGGCACCAGGCCGTCCTTGTCGGTGGTCCACACGGCGCCGTCGCGCCGCAGGAACGTCGCGCCCGAGCTCTCCTCGCCGCAGAAGCCGATCGAGCCATCGATGAGCCCGTCCACGAACCACTTGAACCCCACCGGCACCTCGACGAGCCGGCGGCCCACGCGCGCCGCCACACGATCGATCATGCTGCTGCTGACGACGGTCTTGCCGACAGCGACCGCCGCCGACCACTGGGGACGGTTGGCGAACAGGTAGGCGATGGCCACGGCGAGGTAGTGGTTCGGCTCGAGCAGCCCCTGGCTCTTACTCACGATCCCGTGGCGGTCGGCGTCCGTGTCGCTGGCAAAGGCCACGTCGAATCGCTCCCTGAGGGCGACCATCCGTGTCATGGCGTAGGGCGACGACGGGTCCATTCGTATCTGACCGTCCCAGTCCAGGGTCATGAAGCGAAAGGTCGGGTCCACGGCGTGATTCACGACCTCGAGGTCCAGACCATAGCGATTGCCGATGGCGTCCCAGTAGGCCACGCTCGCGCCGCCAAGGGGATCCACACCGATCTTGACCTTGCCCGCACGGATGGCCTCGAGGTCCACCACCGAGGGAAGATCGTCCATATACGCGTCGAGATATGGGTGCCGATGCGTGGTAGACGCGTCGCGGGCTCGCGCGAACGGGATCCGTGCCACGCCTCGAAGGCCGTCGGCGATGAGTCCGTTGGCCTGCGCCTGGATCCACTCCGTTACGTGGGTGTCTGCGGGTCCCCCGGTGGGCGGATCGTACTTGAAGCCGCCGAATTGCGGCGGGTTGTGCGACGGCGTGATGACGATGCCGTCGGCTTTACCCTGGCGGCGCCAGCGGTTGTAGGTGAGCACCGCGTGAGAAATTACCGGGGTCGGCGTGTACGTGTCATCCGCCATCACGGTGACGCCGTTGGCGGCCAACACCTCCAATGCGCTCGCGAAGGCTGGCTCGGAGAGCGCGTGCGTGTCGAAGCCAATGAAGAGCGGTCCGTCGATGCTCTCCTTCTTCCGGTAGTGGCAGATGGCCTGGGTGATGGCCAGAATATGGGCCTCGTTGAAGGCATTGTCGAGCGACGAGCCGCGGTGTCCAGAGGTGCCGAACACCACGCGCTCAGCCGGCACGGAGGGATCCGGCTGCCCCGTGTAGTATGCCGTCACCAGCCGCGGGACGTTGACGAGCTTGGTCTGGTCAGGCGGTTTCCCGGCGAGCGGGTTGACTTGCATCACTGGCCTCCTCGGTTGACGGATCGCTCAGCTACAGGGGGCTCTGCTCGCCGTGACGGGTTCAGTCCATCTCGGGTAATGGATCCGGTACATTACCCTCGGCGTAAGTGTTCGAAAAGAAGGCTGGCTTGAGGAGACGGCTCCGAGCACTCATGGGCCGGCTAGCGGGACGCGGCGTATAGGAGCCCTGTTAAGGCCTCGAGCGAAGTGGCGAGAGCTCCTTCCTATAGCACGGCCCCATCCTACTCCAAGAAAACCCCCGGCGCCGACCCTCATGGCTCGCGAAGCGCGCGGTGGACGGTGCTTGACCACCACCGATCCTCAATCTCTACATCTGTTCCAGCGTCTTTCCTCGTGTCTCGCGCACGGCAGCCCAACGAAGGGCACGGTGTTCCCCTACTACGGATACTATCCTCCAATCTATGGCTACCAGGCTCCGGCCTACTGGTACTACTGCCCAAGCTACGGGGCGTACTACCCGAGCGTGGCGAGCTGCCCGGAGGCGTGGGTGCCGATACCGGCTTCATGACGAACGCACTCGAATCTGATCCGGAGGAGTCCAGCGGTCCTTGGTACGGAGACTTAGGAGGCAGCTAGGCGATACTTGCGGAGCTGTTCGGCCATCAGTGTCGGTGAGCGCTTCCTGCTCGAAAAAAGGGCGCTCGACGAGCGGGGTTGACGATGAGTCGACGATCGATCAGGAACGAGATCAGTCTTCCGAGTCGCGAAGAGCCAATATCGGCCGTCACCATTCTTGACGGCGAGGGCCGGGTCGTCCGAATCGTCCCGGGCAATGAATTCCGCCGCGGCCCGATAGTCCGCAGGCAGGATGCGACCCGTTGCCGCGGCGAGCGTGGCGCGCCGGCCGTCAGGAGCGATAGGAATCGGTCCATATCGGACATCCATGAACCTCAGACTCACTCTCACAAGCTGTGCACGGACACCGAGGCTAGGCGACACAAAACCTATTCTCGGTCAGAGCGTTGGAAACACTAGCACCCTCCGGCGGCGGTCGCCGCGCCCGTGGGCGCCGTCCCCGAAACCCAAGACCCAGAGACTCAGACGTTGACCGCGCCTGGGGCACGCACGCCGGCGGCTCCGGGCCGGCTAGGGCCGCTTGATTCGGACGTCCTCCAGCGGGCCGGAGTAGGCGAAGCTTCGGATCAGGTTGATTCCCGGCTCCTCGACGCGGGGGCCGACGCCCCAGATGAACGCCAGCTCGTAGATCGGGATGTGGATTACCCGGTCGTGCAGGATGCCCTGGATCTGGTGGATCAGCGCCTCGCGCTTTTTCGGGTCCGTCTCCCGCGCTTGGCGCTGGAACAGATCCTCGACCTCGGGAATCACGCCCGACGTGTAGACGCCGTTTCTGCTGACGTAGGCCTCGAGCCGGGTGGCCGCGTTGCCACCTGCGCCCGTGATGCCAACGATGACGTTCCTGAGCTTCTTCTCGCGCCACGCGGTCGTCATGGCCGCGCGCTCCATCGTCCGGATCTTGGTCCGGATGCCGACGTTCTGCAGGTAACCGGCGAGCGCTTCGCCCATCGAGAAGTAGGGCGGCCACGGATAGAAGTCGCCGGCGTCGAAGCCGTTAGGGAAGCCGGCCTCGGCGAGCAGGCGCTTGGCCTTGGACGGATCAAACGGGTCTGGCTCGAAGAAGCGTGAAAACTGCAGCGAGCGCGGGATGAGCGAGCCGGTGGGGAACGAGAAGCCGAGCGTCTCGGCCTGGTTGAGCGCCTTCCGGTCGAGGGCAAGGCTCGCCGCCTGCCGCACGCGGATGTCATGCCAGGGCGACTTCGGATCCCACTGGTCGGGCAGGTCGAGCCAGAACGTGGCTGGCGACTCCTTGGGGGCGACGAGCTTGAAGCCCGGCGTCCGCTGGATGTCCTCAGCCACCGGTCCGGTCAGCAGATAGGCGATGTCGACCTCGCCCTTCTTGAGCGCCGCGGCGCGCGTGGTTTCTTCGGGCATGCTGCGGAGGACGAGGCGCTTCACGTTGGGAACCTTGCGCCAGTAGCCCTCCCAGGCTTCCATCACCAGCTCCACGCCGGGGTTGAAGCTCACGAACTTGTACGGCCCCGCCCCGATGGGTGCCCGCTTGAAGCCGTCCTCGCCCACCTTCTCAACGTAGGCCTTCGGCACAACCCATCCAGCGCCGGTGGCCGACGTCCCGTAAAACGTCATGAAATCGGGCCAGGGCTCCTTGAGCACGAAGCGGATCCTGCCGGGGTCCACGACCTGGACCTCCCGCACGCGTTCCTTGAGGAGCTTCACCCCCGCGCCCTTGTACCGCTCGAATGAGAACTTCACGTCGGCGGCCGTCACCGGGTCGCCGTTGTGGAACTTCACGCCCTTTCGGAGGACGAACTCGTAGGTGAGGCCGTCCTTCGATTCCGTCCACGACTCGGCGAGGCTCGGCGTGTTGAGGCCGGCGGGCATGGGCTTCACCAGCGCGTCGTGGAGCCCATAGAGGACCATAAACGGGGTGATGATGCCCTCGGTCTCCGCGGGATCGAGCCATCGCGAGGCCAGGGTGATGTGCACCCCCCACGTCATGGTACCTTCCGGCGCGGCGCTCGCCGGCCTGAAGGCTCCGAGCGCGAGGGCGGCGACGAGGAGTGGAAGCAGGGCCCGCCATCTCGGGACTCTCATGTTTCTCCCCTCATGGAGTGAGGACTAGCCCCTCCGGCAGCGGCTGCTCCCTTCGTGGTCTCCGTCCGCATGACGTGATCTGCCAGACTCAGATGCCGGCCGCCCCGGGAGCCCCTGCCACCGTGCACATGAATGGCCTCCTCGCGGATCGAGCGAGCCGGCTCGGGTGAGCGGCATGCTATGCCAGACACACCGCCGCGTCAACCTCGCCGCGACATCTAGCCGCGAAGGCACGACAGCGTCCGCCGCGCCCTCGAGGAGCCGATCAGGATGCGGCGGCGCCAGACTCGCGCGGGGCGAGGCCGGGGCTCTGCCCGGAGTGGCAGAGGGGACGGTGCGCGAGGATCTTCCGGATGACCGCGGGATCGGGCAGCGTGGCGATCAGGCGGAGGCGGCCTCCACACTGGGCACACGCCAGCACGCCGATGCCGAACGCCCGGTGCATCAGGGCCGCCCAGCTCCAGGCACCCGGACTGGCGGTCTTCACCCCGTGCCCGTCGATCGCGTGGGGTGACCCGAGGAGGGCGGTGATCTGGGGTCCGTGGCGGCTGGCCGGAGCTGGATGGTCCGTCTCGTCTCCAGAGCACATCGAGATCCTCGGGGAGCACACGGAGTGCACAGGGAACATCAGCGGGCCATGTGTGGGTGTATTGTCGACGGGGCAGTGAGCGCACAGGTGCTGGGACATTCGGTGAACACGCGGTCGGGACTGAGACGCGCATTTAGATCGGGATCTCGAAGCAGAAGCCCAGCGACCTGTTCGCCTCCAGGTGGTTGCGAGCCCGCGCAACGCGTCTAGATCAAATCGACCTCGAAGGTGAGCGTCTTTGATATCGGTGGTTGCGGGCCCCCGCGACCATGAACGATGAGGGGTTAGCGGACGTTAGCTCACCCCGTTTTTGTTTACCCAGACTTCACCCGGGAATCGGTTTAGAGGTCGTTCGGCAGGAGGATTGCCGGGCAGCAGCAGAGCCGTCAAGCGCTCTAAGCGGACTTCAGCGGGGGAGAGCAGCGGCTCTTTTCGGAATCCTGCCTCCCCGTTCCCGCGGCTTGGCCTCGCGACATCGATCGATAGGCTGAAGGACTGAACCCGGTGTGGCGCTTGAAGACCTTATCCAACCTCGGAAGGTCACTAAAGCCGACCATTTGCGCCACTTCTGAGATCGAGACTTCATCGGCGGCCAGAAGCGCCTTAGCCCGCTCCACGCGTACCCTGAGAAGATAGTCCCGAAAAGTGATCCCTGACATCTCTCGGAATCTGTGCGAGAGATGATGCTTGCTCATTCCTACGAGACGAGCTAGAGAACTCAAGGAAATTTTGTCCCAATAGCGTTCTTGAATCAGTCCCATTGCTCTCTGGATGGGAGTACAGAGTGGCGCCCGCAATCCTCTGAGCGCCGGAGTGTCCAGTGCGCTCTCCTTTGCTTCCGGGTCCGGTGGGAGGATTCGGTGCACGACGTTGACGAGATCCCCCGCATCGACCGGCTTCTGGAGGTAGTCAGTCACTCCAAGTCTAAAGGCGGCGGCGCAGATCCACTCCGAGCCGTAGCCCGTGAGCATGACCACGGGGAGGCCAGGGCAAGCAGACCTGAGTTCAGTCAATACTTCGAGCCCGGTGCGGTCTGGGAGGCGATGGTCCAGGACAACCAGGTCAATCGATTCCCGGCACACTTTCCCGAGGGCTTCCGCGCCCGTCGTCGCGCCACTGATCTCGTACCCCTCACCCAGGAAAATAGTGAGAAGTTCCTCAAGGGTAGCGTCGTCATCCACCACGAGGATCCGCTGGCGCGTCCTTCCTAGCCAGGGAGTCGCACGACGGACACTGGAGTTCCGCGAGGTACCTCGCAATGGAGGAACGCTCCGCCTATCGGTGCGCATGGTCGGCGTCGGCGATGCTTCTCGAGCGCTCAGCCGTCGTCAAGCCGTCCCGATTCTGCCGAGAGGAGCACGACGGAGGGAAGCCGTGAGAGCAGCGGAAGGATGGCAACATGGCACAGACCTGAAGCCATGAACAGACGCCGTGGAATGTGAGCGGAGGCGACCTGGAGTTTCGAGCAAAACGCTTACCAGGTAAGCACGGGACGATGCCGTCGAGCCACATGTCCGGTAGGCAAAGAAGAGGGACAACATGCGGACGTACTGCGGTGTCGGCGGCGGCGGTCTCGTAGACGAGGGTCACGATAGCGTCACCGTCACCGCCATCGTATATTCCCGCGATCCACGATGGATCCGGTGGGCTGGCGAAGGCGATTGCGGGGAGCAGTATCAACGCCACAACCGGAAGGAGTGTTGGGATCGTTCGCCGCAGTGCACTTGACGGCTCAGTCCCTGGCGTCAGCTGCCGCAGACACGTGCCTGAACGCATCCCTGGCCTCCCCATCATCGACCGGCCGAAGGGCGAACGCGTTGGAACTCTAGGCGAGGGCGACCGTCGCTGTCAATAGGAAGACTGGCAGTAAGCACATCTCCCAGGCGACCTGGGCGGCCCCGTGAGGTGCGGGCTCGAGTCGCGAAGAAGAGCCCTCGCAATGGCGAAGCTCCTGAGGCCCCTGAAAGCCCGCCGAAACCAAAGGCAGCAGCAGATGTTTGAGAAGGGCTCGGAGCTACCTGGAAAGCTGAGTGATGTGTCGTTTGTCACCCTTCAACGGGCGGGATGGCGCCGCGGGATGTGAATCCAGCGCGCCGGCGACCCCGCGTGGACCCACCGCGGCAGCAAGGAACGACAAGGATTAGGCAAGGAAACTACTAGCGGCAGCTCGGGCGGCGTCTTAGCGTTTGCCAAACCGTCGACCTGGGACGGCAGGATGCTTTAACGTGCCTCTTTTGAGTGGAGGAAGGGCCATGAATCAATACGATCCGACGTCGACCGAGACCACCACCGTCGAATCCTCATTCCGGGAAATGACAGTGGAAGACATGGCGGCCATCGATGCCCTTTACGCGACGGACGGAGAGGAGGTGACCCAAGCGGCAGGGGGTGCCGCGGTACCGGCCTCGAGCGTATCGCTGCCCCTGGTGATGCAAGCGGTGAGCGGACGGTACCGCGGCGCCACGGGGCCCTTCCAGCTCGAACTGCGAGTAGACGTGGACCGCGTGCGACCGATGAAGCGCGTCAGCGGCGACTTCTTCCAAGTCAGCGGGGCCACCACGACGTATGTCGGTTCGTTCATCGTCAACGCACCGACGATAACGGTAACGCCGACCCAGGTGACGATCAAAGGAATGGGAAGCTACACGTTCACCGCAGGGGCGCCGGTCGTCCAGGTCACTATTCAGCGACGGAATATTCTTCAGCCGCTGGCGCCGGCGGTGACGCAGTTCTTCACCACGGGGGGCACGCCGGGGTCGAGCTATACCTGCGCGTTCGAGTCCATCTACTTCCGCACCGTGCGGATCGAGACGGACCGCGTGTCTGACGTGAGCACGCCGGTCTTCAGTATCTACAATACGGGCTCGCTGCCTTCGGGCGGGCCCGCGCGCCCGCTCAGCGTCGTCGGAGCGTACGCGGAGGCCGGAGTCCAGATGGTTCCGACGGCGGGCAGTGACGTCATCAATGTCGCCGCCGCGGTCGACGGGAAATGGAGCAATGCCGAGTTGCACGCCTCGATGCAGACGCACTTCACGCTGTGGAAGGACCTGCCCCAATGGGCGGTGTGGGAACTGGCCGCGCAGTTCCATGATCTGGGTCCCGGTCTGTACGGAATCATGTTCGACCAGCAAGGCAAGCAACGACAGGGCTGTGCCGTGTTCCACAAGGGCATCGGCGGCACCACGGCCGACCTGCTGCGGCTCCAGCTCTACACGTACGTTCACGAGTTGGGCCATTGCTTCAATCTGCTGCATTCGTGGCAGAAATCGTTTGCCTCGCCTCCTGTGACGAACCGGCCCAATGCGCTGTCGTGGATGAACTATCCGTGGAACTACCCCTTGGGCGGGGCGGCGGCCTTCTGGAACGCCTTCCCCTTCCAGTTCGACAACGAGGAAGTGATCCACATCCGGCACGCCTTCCTGAATAACGTCGTCATGGGAGGGAGCAATTTTACGGTAGGTTCGGCCCTCGGCCGGGAGGTCATGGCAGATTCGAGGCGTGACGAGTCGAATCTGAGCTTCCGCATCTCGACGCACCAGAAGGGGTTTGCTCTTGGTGAGCCGCTCGTGCTGCAGCTCATGTTGGGGACGACGGATCCTCGCGGGCGGCGCGTGCACACATGGCTGCACCCCAACTTCGGCTTGGTGAAGATCGCGATCCGTAAGCCCAGCGGTGATGTCTGGTTCTATGAACCCTTGATCGACCATCTGGTCGGCGAGCGGACTCAAGAGATCGCCCCGGGGGATTCCATTCAGGACAGCGCATACATCGGATTTGGCAAGGCCGGACTCCATTTCGACCAGCCCGGCCGCTATCAGATTCGTGCGGCCTACGGGGCGATTGATGGATCGCAGGTGCTGTCGAATATTCTGGACGTTCGCGTCCGCTATCCCGTGACGGCGGCGGAGGAGGAATTGGCGGATCTCTTCATGGGCGAAGAACAGGGAACGCTACTGTACCTGCTCGGCTCAGACGCCGACTCGCTGCGGCGTGGTAATGCCGCCTTCGATGAAGTGCTGGCGAAGTACCCGAAGCAGGCCATGGCCCAGTACGCTCGGCTCGTGAAGGGCATCAATGCGGCCCGTGAATTCAAGACCGTCACGCCCGACCGACCAGGCCGGCTCGCCATCCGGCCGCCGAACGACGCGGAGAGCACGGAGCTGCTGACGGCCGTGGCGGATTCTGGCGTGCTCGATTCGGTCTCGGCCGAGATGACCCTGTCGAGGCTTGCGGAGGTGCAGGCCAAGATGGGCGATGACACGGGCGCCGCGAAGACGAGAAGCAAGCTGGTCAAAGCTGGTTCCGTTACGGTTGGCGGAACGCCGTCTCTGCACTGGTTACGTGAACTTTCTCCTGGGCGGGCTGGCCGCGGATGCCAATCGCGGCCAGCCGCGCCGCTCTTCGCTCCGTCAAGGCGAGACGCTCGACCGGGAAGGATCCCATGACACTTCATGTTGCGCTTCGAGACGGATTCCGGAATGACACGGTTACCATCAAGGTGAATGGAAGGGAGGTGTACCGGAGGTCTGGCGTCACCACGAACTTGACCATCTCTTATGCGGATGCTGTGGATGTCCCGGTCGAGGGGAGCAGGGCGACAGTGGAAGTCGCCGTGGGCGGCGGCCAGACCGGGAGCGAGGAAGTTCGTGTGCTGGAGACGCCGTTCGTCGACGTACGGATCCTCGAGGGCACCATGGAATTTCTGAAATCGAAGGAACCGATTCCGATGCTCTGACCTGCTTGGTTTCTGTTCGACTCGGCCGACGTTCTCCCTACGCCTCCATCGCGACGCATCAACCTCGGTTGGCCTCGAGTAGCAGTCCTTTCGTCTCGACCGCCTCCACATTCAGTCGAATTCCCGTCTCTGCAGGGCTCCGGCCCTGGGCTCGTCTCTAGTTGGCAAGACACTTGCACAGAGTCTCTTGTGATGGGACTTCATCAAGCTCAGAGCCATGGAAACAAAGGGAATTTCACACACCATCCCGGGTCGTCCCGCGTCAACTCGACTCGACAGCGGCAACCCGCCTCCAATCGGGAGCCGCGATTCTCTGAAGAGCACCTTGCTACCAGGAGGTCCCGGGCGCCGCAGCGCCTCCCCTCCGCAGCAAATCGTCTCGAACTGTGGCTGCGTCGACGAATTCCGTCGTTCGGCAGACGTGTCCTGGAGCAGACTGCGAAAGATGTCTAGTACTAGCCGCATGTTGTGTCTTTCCGTACGGTGGGACCCGCTGCCTGCACCACGGGTATGTACGAAGGAGATCTTGCACGAAGGGCGCTGCGAGGTGTCCTTACCACTTCCGAACCGGCCGGACATGATGCTTCGCCTCTCCTGGGAACGATCAGTCGTTGAGACGGTCGATGATCGACGAAGGCTTGCCGATGGTTTGGCGTGAGGAACCCTCGCGGGAGGTGCTAACTACGCGCGCGGCCGACCTTCGCGGTGGAGGCCGGGCCCGGTAGGTCAGCGCGCGCGGCGGCCCTAGGCGCCGCTCCACTCCGGATCTCGCGCATCCCGCAGCGCATCGCCCACCATGTTGAAGCCGGAGACGGCGAGGGAGATGGCCGCGCTTGGCCTTATCGCCATCTCGGCCGGCTCGCTCCGGTGCCGGTGATTGCCCTGGTGCCCTTTGCTCAGCGGTCAGTGGCCGGAGAGCTGGACAGTCGCCGCGTCTTGAGTCACGCCTCGGCGGTTGACCGCAGAAGCGTTTGTCTCGCGCGTGAACTGACTCGTGCTCTCAGAGCGGCTCTGGTGGCATCCAGTCCCTCGTGATGCTGTGCATTGATCGAGGCACGCTGGCGAGATGCTCCTTGGCCCTCTGCGGGGATGGTCGGGCCACGTGCAGGCGTCCGAAAAGGAGTCGAAGGTCTCGGATGACTTCGTGGCGGGCCCTGGTCGAAGGGCTACCACGAGGCGCGGGGGCGGTTTAGAATGTTTCGGCATGCCCGTCCGCACCCGTGACCTCCGTGTCGAGAGCATCCGCCCGCTGTTGCCCCCGGCGATCCTGCTCGAGGAGCTGCCGCTGCGCGAGAGCGCCGCGGTCACGGTGAGCCGGGGCCGCGAGGAGGTCGCCCGGATCCTGCGTGGCGAGGACGACCGGCTCATCGTCATCGTCGGTCCCTGCTCCATCCACGACCCCGGCGCCGCCATCGACTACGCGCAGCGGCTACGGCGCCTGGCCGATGAGCTGACCAGTGAGCTGCGCATCGTCATGCGCGTGTACTTCGAGAAGCCCCGGACCACCGTGGGCTGGAAGGGCCTCATCAACGATCCCAACCTCGACGGATCGTTCGCGATCAACGAGGGGCTGCGAGTGGGCCGCCGGCTGCTCCTCCACCTGGCCGAACTGGGGCTGCCGGCCGGCTGCGAGTTCCTCGATCCGATCACGCCGCAGTTCACCTCCGACCTGGTGACGTGGGGCGCGATCGGAGCGCGGACGACGGAGAGTCAGGTGCACCGCGAGCTGGCCTCGGCGTGCTCGATGCCCGTCGGGTTCAAGAACGGCACCGACGGGGGCGTGCAGATCGCCATCGACGCGCTCCGGGCGGCCGCCCATCCGCATCGGTTCATCGGCGTGACCGAGCAGGGATTGGCCGGCATCGTCTCCACCACCGGCAATGTCGACTGCCACGTCATCCTGCGTGGCGGCGCCACCGGTCCCAACTACGATGCCATCCACGTGCAGAAAACGCTGACCGCGCTCCGTGACGCCGGGATGCCCGCGCGCCTCATGATCGACGCCAGCCACGGCAACAGCGAGAAGGACTATGAGCGCCAGCCCGTGGTGGTACGCGACGTTGCCGGCCAGATCGCCCAGGGCGAGAGCGGCATCATCGGCATGATGATGGAGAGCTTCCTGGTCGCCGGCCGCCAGGATCTCGGCGATCCCGCGCGCCTGGTGTACGGCCAGAGCATCACCGACGCCTGCATGGGCTGGGACGGGACGGTGCTGGTGCTACGCGAGCTGGCGGCGGCCGTGCGGGCCCGGCGCCAGGCACGGCGGTAGGGCACCAGGCGTTTGGCGCGGCCGGATTCTCCGGCCTGATAAGGCGAAGAGCCGGCGCGTCTGACACGGGAAGATGATGGGATCCTTCACTGCTTCCTGGTCGCCGGCGGTTTGGCCGGGGCGGGTTGCTCACCGGGATGGTCCGATACGGCGGCCGACGAGTTGAACAATGAACGGGAGAGGAGGTCATAGACCAAGCGACCCGCGGTAGCCCCCTACCACCACCGCCGAAGTGTCTTCTCGACCGATTCTGGTGTTAGATAGCGGACATGATCACCGGCCCTATCATCGCCGAGATCGCGGCGCTGGTCGGAGACCCTGCGAGAGCGACGATCGTGTCGGCGCTTCTCGACGGCCGCGCCCTGACGGCAAGCGAGCTTGCCCTTGCCGCCCGAGTCACCCCGCAAACCGCCAGCACCCATCTCGCGAAGCTGACAGAGGCGGGCTTGCTCTCGGTGGTCCGCCATGGGCGGCATCGTCATTTCCGGCTTGCCTCGCCGACGGTGGCCGACATGATCGACGGGATCGTCGCCGTCGCTCTCGAGAAGAGACCGCGATACCGCCCGGTATCCCGGCCCGCCCGGGAGCTCAGTGCCGCCCGAATCTGCTACGACCACCTGGCGGGCCGCCTCAGCGTTGACCTCACCGATTCGTTCGTCGCCCGCGACTACATCGCGCTCGTCGGCGAAGCCGCGGAAATCACGACGACCGGCACTCGCTTTTTCACCGAGTTCGGGATCGAGCTGCCGACCCTCCGTTCGCCCCGCCGTCACTTGTGCCGACTCTGCCTCGATTGGACCGAGCGACGCCCACATATCGCAGGTGCGGTAGGGGCGGCGATCACCCAGCGCTACTTCGATCTCGGCTGGCTGGAGAGGATGAAGCGTAGCCACGCCGTCATCGTCACCCCGTTGGGACGGCGGGGCTTCCAGGAGACCTTCGGCATCGACGCGTCCGAACCAGGCGGTCGCCGGAAGCGTTAGTCGCGCCGCTGGGCTCGGCGACGGCTGACGCTGGCCGTCGGTCGGTCGAGGGACCCTGGTTGACGCTTCGATCACCATCGAAGTGCGGATCGGTGCGTCCGACCATTTCGGAGGTAAGATCGCGTCGAGATCCACCGGCACTCTCATCGCCGAGACGGTGCGCCGGGTGCGACGCCGCATAGCGGACGTGGAGGAGGTGACCATGCTGGAGGGAAAAACGCGCATCCCGCCGGTCGACATCGAAACGCTTCCGGACGATCTGCGCGAAACGCTCGAGGAACAGCGCACGCTCCGGGGCGCGCCGCTCTATCCCTACCTGTTCTACGCGCGCAACCCAGCCTACTTCCGCGCCGCGAAGGCGATGTGGGCCGCCCTCCAGCAAGAGGCGAAGCGCGTGCCGGTTACGCTGAGGGCGCTGCTCAACCGTCGCGTCGCCTGGTGGAACGGCTGCGAGTTCTGACAGGACGTCAACGCTGCCGTGGGCAGCCGGAACGGCGTCTCGACGGAGAAGCTCGGGGCGCTCAACGACTACGCGAAGAGCCCGCTGTTCACCGACGCGGAGAAGGTGGCCCTCGAATACGCTGACGCGATCACCGATACGCGCCGCGACGTCGACGACGAGCTGTTCGCGCGCGTGCAAGGGCACTACGACGACGACACCATCGCGGAGCTGACGATGATCATCGCGTGGGAGAACGCATCCTCGCGCTTCAACCGCGCGTTCCGCATCCCATCGCAAGGGTTTTGGAAGCCATGACCGATCTGCCGCACGAGGCAGTCCCGGGAGGTTGCCGATAGCCGGCTTCGGAGGATTTCGACCCGCGGCATTCCGGTTCCTGCGAGACCTGGCGCGGAGCAACGAGAAGGCCTGGTTCGAGGCCAACCGTGACGTCTACGAGCGGGAGGTGCGGGGTCCCATGCGCCTGCTCGTCGAGACTCTCGATGCCCGGCTGGGCTCCATCGCGCACGAGATTGTCGGCGACCCCAGGCGCTCGATGTTCCGGATCCACCGCGACGTCCGCTTCTCCCGGAACAAGTCTCCGTACAAGACCAACGCGGGCGCCTTGCTCTATCACCGCGATGCCGGGCGCAAGGTGGGCACCGTGGGCGAGGGCGGGGGAGCGGGATTCTACTTCCACATCGATTGAGGGAGTGTACCGACATCTCGATCGTCCACTGCTCGGCCCGGAGGGCCGGTAGGCGATGACCGGGAAGCATCATTGCCCGGTGCCGAAGGTATCCCAGGACAGCACACGCACTCGGTAGCTCGGACCCGTATCGCGGAGGGGAACTTCGAAGTAGAGGCGATCGCGGGCGACCATGTTGCCGAGCGCGGTCCCCTGGGCCTCGCCGATCACCTTGCCCTCAGCATCGAGCGTCTCGACGAGCAGGCGTATATTTGCCACGCCTCCTCCCCCATTGTTGTAGAGATAGCCCGAATAGACCGGGGCGCCCTTCTTCGACAGACCCGCCTGGCCATCGATCCGGAAGCGTCCGGCGTCAGTCTGAGCGTGGGCAGCCTCAGCGACCACAATCAGCAAGACCGCGATGGTGACCGCCGCCCGATGGGGAATCTTCAATCCCCCTGCCGCACGTGGGACATGAGGCGGACGGGAGTCACGCTCGATTCAGTTCGGTAGGCCGCGTTGATCACGAGAGTGCTTCAGCTCATTCACCGGCCGGACCTCGATCACCCCGAAAGGGGGCGCCGGGAATTTCGAGGCGACCGCGCAGGCCTCGTCCATATCCTTGGCCTCGATGACGAAGAATCCACCCAGCTGCTCCTTTGTCTCGGCAAAGGGACCAACGGTCGTGGAAGCCTTGCCGGCATCGATGCGAACGGTCCGGGCCGTCAAGGTCCGCTGTAGGGCGTGCGAGACGATATAGTGGCCGCTCCGTCGAATCTCCTCGGCGTACTCGATCGCGGAGTCGACAAGAGCCTGTCTCTCCTTTTGGGGCATCGCATCCAGCGCGTTCTCGTCGCGGTAAATCGTGAACATGAACTTCATCGCATTCTCCTCACAGGCGAAGCTTCGTGATGGGCCGCACCTCGCTCGAGACGGACAGCATATACCACGCAATGTACTTCATCAGCCTCCCACTGCGGGTGAATGGCTGCGGACACCAGCGTGTCGTTCAAAGGGGGTCGACATCGACAGTCGCGATGGCAAAGCGCGGACGTCGGCCGAGTGCGACTCTACGTGGCGAGGCGTGCTCGCTCGAGCGCAGCGATGCGCCGATATGGATCGGAGCCCAGCTCGGCCGTGAGGCTGTCCAGGGACTCGAGCGCGCTCTCGATCGCGGTGCGGTCGGTGGCGGGCGCCGAAGCCAGGAAGCGAACCCACGCCAGCGCGACATCGAAGGCGCCAAGTCGCCAGCCTCGTCCCCGGTCGACGAGCTCACGCGCCTCGGAGAGGAGCGCGTGGGCTCCCGAGCGGTCACCGGCGGCCAGCTTCGCGTCCGCGAGCGTCGCGAGGATGCGCGGCTCGTACCACAACGCGGTGCGTCGGCTGCGGGCGAGCGTGAGCGCCCGCTCGAGCACACTCGTGGCCGCGGTACGGTCGCCGTCCGCGAGCTCCGCCGCGCCGAGAAACGCCGCGGCCTCCACCCGAGAGAACACGCTTCCGCGCTCTTCCGTGAGCTCGACGGCACGCCGGCCCTGGGCGAGCGCCCCGGGCAGATCACCCCGCAGGCGCAGCACCTCGCACAAGAATGCGTGCGTGCCGTAGAGGGCCTGGAGGGCGGGTTCGCTCTCGTCGGCGAGGAGTGCCTGCAGGGCGGCCTCAGCCTCGGCCGTGCGCCCGAGGTGTGCGCTCGCCATCGCCCACCACACGGTGCACAAGCCAGGGGCGGTGGAACGTCCGACCGCCTCTCGCAGTCCGGCAACCCGCGCGACCTCGGTCAGAGCGACCTCGGCGGTCGTACGGGCGGGAGCGAGGCGGCCGACGGCAAGCTGGGCGTGGGCCAGCACTGAGCGCATCTCGAACTCGAACAATGCGTCGGCTCCCTCGGCGAGCTCCATCGCGCGCTCCGCGCATGTGAGGTACTGTCCCACGTCGCCCGCGAGCCCGCACAGGCGTCCATAGGATGTGAGCAGGAACGCGTGGCCCGCCTTGTCTTGCAGTCGCTCAGCGACCGCGCTCGCCTCGTCGAAGATGTCCCGTGCCTCCCTCTCCTCGATTCCCGCGATACGGCCGATTTCGAGCAGGGCGATGCGCGAGGTGAGCTCGAGCGTCAGGGTCTCGCGGGACTCCGGAACGGCGGTGAGGAGCGTGGTGACCCGGCGGCAGTGTCTCGCCCCATCCGCCGGGTCACTGCGGGCGACGCGCCGGCCCGCCTGCTCGTGCCAGCGTGCCGCCTCGAGGCGCTCGCCGGCCTCATCGAAGTGATGGGCGAGGAGCGCAGCGTGCGTGGCGGCCGCCGGTCCGTGGATGGCGAGCAAGGCTCGCGCGATGGCGGCGTGGATCCCGCGCCGGCGATCGAGAAGCTGTGTGCGGTAGGCGACCTCCTGCGCGAGCGGGTGCCGGAAGGCGTGCTCACCCGGAGACTCGGCGGGACCGAGAAGCTCGGCCGCCGAAAGGCGCTCGAGCGACGCGGCGAGCTCGGGGGCGGGGAGATCGATCACGGCGCGCAGCAACTCGATGGGCACGTCTCGCCCGATCACGGCCGCGGCCTGGAGGACGTCCTTGTCGCGGTCCGCCAGCCGATCGATGCGCGACGCGAGGACGGCCTGAACGCTCTCGGGCAGCGTGATCTCCTCGGTCGGGGCGGCCAGCCCGTAGGCGCCGCGTTCACCACGCAGCACACCACGCTCGACGAGCGAGCGAGTCATCTCCTCGACGAAGAGTGGGTTGCCGCGAGCCCGGGCCTCGATCCGTGCGCGCAGGGGCACGAGCATGTCGTCGGATCCGAGCCAGTCGTCGAGCAACGTCCGACAATCTTGTAGACCGAGGGGGCCAAGCGAGAGACCCTCGACCCGAGAGGACCACTCGGGCCGATACTCCGGCCGCGTGGTCGCGAGCAGCAGGACTGTGCTCCCGGCGGACTCCCGGGCGAGGAGATGCTCGGTGAGCATCTCCAGCGCCCCTTCGCTCGCCGGGTCGAGCCAGTGCAGGTCCTCGACCCAGAGCAACGTGAGCTCGCGCCGGGCGCGAGTCCGGATCAGATCGCGGAGTGACCGGAAGAGACGGGTGCGGCGCGCTTCGGGATCGAGCCCTGACGGAGCAGGGACGTGATCGGACACCCCGAGAAGGTCAAGCCAAAGATCCAGGGCGATCGGGTCGGGCTGCATGTTCCCGAGACCGCGGATCACCGTGTCCCGGACGTCCGATGATGACGCGCCTTCGCCGATACCGAAGAGACTGCGCGCAAGCGCGACGATCACGTGAAAGGGCAGCATGCGTCCGTGGGAGAGCGCGCGGGCATAGTGAAGCGTCACGCCGCGGGCGCGCTCGACGAACTCGTGACACAGGCGGCTCTTTCCCGCGCCCGGCTCCGCAGTGATCAGGACGACGGTCGGTCGCCCCGACTGCGTCTCGCGCAGAGCCCTCTCGAGCAGAGCCAGCTCGCGCTCGCGGCCGACGAAGCGGGAGAAGCCACGCGCCCGGGAGCTCTCGAGGCGGCTTCGGATCTCGCCCGGGCCGCGCAGGTCGAACACGCGAACGGGAACGCTGGCGCCCTTGAGACTCTGTTCCCCCCGGTCGAGGAAGTCGAAGAAGCCCGCCGCGAGGCGCGCGGTCTGCTCGGTGACCGTGATGCCGCCTGGCGGGGCCAGCTGCTGCACCCGGGCGGCAAGCCCGACGACGTGGCCCTGCGCGGTGTAGTCCATGCGCAGGTCGTCACCGATCCGCCCCACGACGACCTCGCCGGAGTTCAAGCCCATCCGCACCGCGAACTCGAGGCCGCTCTCGCCCCGCACGTCTTGGGCGAGCGCGCCGAGCTCCCGCGCCAGATCCAGGGCGGCCGCACAGGCGCGCTGGGCGTGGTCCTCGTGGGCGATCGGGGCGCCGAAGAGCGCCATGATGCCGTCACCGGTGTACTGGTTGATGGTTCCCTCGTATCGGTGAACGCCGCCCGAGAGGATCCGGAACAGGCGATCGAGCAGGCGGTGCCATTCCTCGGGATCGACGCGCTCCGCGAGCTCCATGGAGCGCACGACGTCGGCGAAGAGGACGGTGACCAGCTTGCGCTCCCCCCTGAGCGCGCTCCGAGAGGCGAGAATCTTCTCGACGAGGTGCTGAGGCGTGTAGGAGCGTGGCTCGGGGGTGATTGTCGGCGCCACGAGGGGCGCGCCACAATTGTTGCAGAACCTCGCGCCAGCGGGGTTCTCGTGTCCGCAGGATGGGCAGCTCACGGGGTCCTTGCCCATCTTAGCTGCATCCGTGGTTAAGTCACGCCGGACCCACTGCTTGTTCCGAAGAAGGAGAGCAGGTGAACAACAGCCTGGAGGCTCTCGGCATCAACGCGAGTGTCGCTCCCAGGCCGTCTTTGCGCCGCTCACACGCTGAAGCGTGCGAGTCTCCTAGGCCAGCAGGCGCTGCCCGGGAGCGTCACGTCCTGTCCACGGACGGCGCATTGCGGACATCTCGCGCCACTGGACGTCCTCGAACTCCTTGATCTTGCGTGGTGGCGCTGTTCGGCTGTGTGAACCGCGGATGGCTGGCCCTGGCCGTCGTTCTCATCTCGGCGGTGGCCGCCTGTGTGACGACCGCGAAGGGCACGCGAGCGAGGCTCCAGGGCTCGCCGTCGGCGCACTGGTGGCTCCTGTCTACGCTCGTCCTCGTGACGCCCATCGTTCTGATCCTGGGACCCCTCGGTTGACCAGTAACTTCTAGCGCGCGAGGGTGGCCGAAGAACTCCACGGTTGGCGACCGGATCCGTGAGCAGGGGCAGGCTCGCTCCCGCCGCCCCGGGAAATCGATGCCGCTCCATCACTCGATCACTTGATCCGCCTGCGCCAGGAGCGACGGCGAGATCGTCAGGCCGAGGGCCTTAGCGGTCCTGAGGCTGATGGCCATTTCAAACGTGGTGGCCCGTTCAATCGGAAGGTCTCCCGGGTTCACCCCTTTGAGGATGCGATCCACGAAGGTCGCTGCTCGGTGGTACATGGTCGGAAGGCCTACCCCGTAGGACATGAGACCGCCGTCCCGAACATACTCTCGGAACTCGTACATGGCGGGGAGACGATAGCGCGCCGCCAGCTCAACGAGGACACGACGATGCGCATTGAAGAAGGGGCTGGGCAGGACGTGAATGGCCTGGGCCCGCCAACCGCGCGCCGAGCGGAACGCCCCGTCCAAGTCGGCTTCTCCCTTCACCTCCAGGATGCGGGTACTGAGGCCGAGCGTCGCGGCGGCCTTGGCGGCGGCATTGGACACCGGGTTCTGCGTACGTGCCAAAGAGACTGCCGGAGAGAGACCGAGGAACGCGAGTCGGCTCAGGCCGGGGATCATCTCGGTCAGAAGTTGCACTTGCTTGGTGATGACCTCTTCATACTGGGAGGCGAGGCCCGTGATGTTTCCGCCGGGGTGCGCGAGGCTCGTGACGAAGCCCGCACTCGCGGGGTCGATGAGGATGGCGGCGATGACGATCGGGATACGGGTCGTCGCTTGCCGGGCCGCGTCGAGGCCGAGTCCACCGGAGACAACGATGACGTCGCTCTTGGCGCGGACAAGCGCCGTGGCCAGCTCGGGCAAGCGCTCGGTCTGGCCACGCGCCCAGCGGTACTCGATGGTCATCGTCTGACCATCGACCCAGCCCAGCTCGCGGAGACCTTGGAGGAACGCGTCGACTGGCTCGGTCGCACTCTGTGCGTCCGCGTACCCAAGAAAGCCGATACGCGGCAGGACCTTCGCCGCCGGCTGCGCCTCGGCGATGAGCGGCGTCCCGAGAAGACCACCCGCAATCGCGGCCACGAAGCGCCGGCGTTCTATCAGCATGAGCGGTCCGGTTCCGCCTCGGTCGGTCACTGTTCCTCCGCGACGCGCTCATGGTCGCAGGAGGTCGTGGCTGGCACCAGCGTTGCCGTAGCCGGTCGACCCGTCACCGCGTGCCAGAGTGAATCCGAGCGGATCGAGAACGACGACCCCTGCGTCGACGGCAAGCTTGCCCTCGCCACTCGCCATAGCCTCCCGCTAGAAGCTGAGCTTCGAGACGGCACTCGCCGCGACGGACCGCGGGCGTGTGCCGTCGACGGGATGCTATGCGTGGAGGAGCTCGATCGCCTCCTCGTAGACCTCCATGTTCTTGCCGTACGAGATGGCCGACGCCTGGGCCGCACTCACGAGGTGGCGCCAGCGCCACGGGGATCGCGTCGCATGGAACTCTTCGAAGGTCGCCTGATGGTGCTTGAAGGCGTGCATCTCGGTGAAGTTGTCGTGGACGACGATCCGGGCCAGCCGGCTGATCAGCTCATCCGAGCCGTATCCGAGATTGGCATACTGTTGCGCCAGGTTCACCGTGTTTTTCACTTCGGGTACCGCGCGCATCTGGCCGAGATTGGTGACCTTGGACCAGTCGGTCGGCGGCTGCGTGAAGATGCTCTCCTCGAGCGCGTCGAGCAACGCGGCCTGGGAGCGATGCGGGAGCGCGGCGACGGTGCCCGGATCCGGCTGCGGCGGCGGCTCCATGCGGTTCTGCGTGCTGCGCACCTCGGGTCCCGTATGCCACGTCAGCAGCGCGAGCAGCTTGTTGCGCAGGCTCACGCCCTCGAGCGCCAGGAGATACCGGCGCAGGTTCACGCCGGTGTGCAAGTGCACGTCCATCGGATTCCCGGTGAGCGACCGCATGAACAGTCCAGCGGCGCCGATCGACAGCGCCTCCCCGGCGCCCTGGAGCGATAGCCCGTCCGCGAGAGCTTTGGCGAGCATCCGCGGGATGTCCGAATAGGCGTCGCACCGGGTGATCTCCTCACCGAGCGCGCCGATGGCCGGCGTTTCCTCCGGGCTCGTGTAGAACCCCAGCGGCCGTGTCAGCAGCTCGTACTCGTCGAGCAGCGGTTCGATGTCACGCAGCGATGGAGGCATCGGGAACCGGCTCACATACCGGACGGCGGGCCGCATGAGGAAGGGCAGGTGCTCACGGCCCAGCCAGTCGAGGGCGCGCCACGTGAACATCGGGAAGATGAAGTAGTGGTCGTCGAGTAGGTTCTTCGGGATGGCCACGGTCAGCAGTAGATCCAGCGCCTCCGCAGGGGGAATGTTGTCCCAGAGCCAGAGGAAGGCGTGGTCCGCGGCGTTGTAGAGACCGCGATCGACGGCCGCGAGGAACGCCTTCTTGGTGGCTTCGACGCCGCCCGAGTCTACGGGCTCATGGTCCGCCAGGATATACGGGCCCATGGCGGGGTGATTGATGTGCTTGTTCGAGAGCGCGACGTGCTGCAGGACGGGCAGGAAGCGCTCCTCCCCCGACACACGCTCGACGGTGTTGTGGAGCGCATGCATTCCGACCAACGGATGCAGCGGACCCCCATGGTGGCCGGGCGGCAAGTCCGAGGAGCGGGTGACGGCGAGGGCCGACGCGGTCAGGAGCTTCTTGACCGAGAGGCCGTCGCGGAGCTTCGCTAGGGTAGCTTCCAGGAGCTGATTGGGCTCGGTCTCCTCGATGAACTGCACCAGGGGCTCGATATCATCGGAGAACCGTGCGGGCCTGTGCATGACCTCTCTCCTCTCGGTCCATGGGAGGGGCACGAAGCGTCGGCTGAATCCTAACGCGGGACCGGATCCTGTGCATCAGATCCTTTCACCGACGCTGATGGGAGCGGCGCTGTAGCATGATGTGGCACCACGGGTTCTTCTGGAGCGGGGAGGGCTGGTCCCGGTCGGGTTATGTTGACGCCTGAGGGCGTACTTCAGATGATCTGCGTGTGCCCTTGCCGCGCGGGTTCGTTCCGCGAGAACGGAGGAGGACTGATGCCATTCAGGCGAACCCTCAGCATCGTCACTGATGCGGCCACGATGGATGCGAAGAAGGAAGCCGACGTGATCATGACGGCGGCCGCCCTGGGATTTGCCGCCTCGTTCGTGAAGGACGATCAGCCAGTCCAGTTCGACATGGACCCGCTGGACCTCACGCACCCGGAGTGGAGCGAGCCGTTTCAACGCGCGGTCCAAAAGATCGACACCGCGATCGCGGACTACCTGAAGGCTCATCACCTCGAGCCCCGAGGCAAGGTCCACGCCGGGCTGGCTCCTGGCTACACGAAGGGGGCGGTCATCGTCGGTGTGTACAAGCTGGCCGGACAGCTCGCCCCGCCTTCGGTCTCCGCGCCGGAGCTGTCCCCGAAGGGACAGGTGCTCTACGACAAGATCAAGAACAACGATCCATCCATCGTCCAGTACACGGGTCGGGGAGGCTACACGGGATTTGTCGACAACAAGAACACCGTCGAAAACACCGATCCCGTCGGTCCACGGCCCACCGCGCGCTTTCTCGCCCCCAGCCTTCCCACACTGCACCCGCGCTGGCTTCCCGCGACGGGCAGCCCACTCTGGGCGCCCCGCCGGAGGAAGGGGACTCAAGACTCTTACGTGCCGTGGGGGCTCATCATGGGAGACACCGCGGTCAAGGACCCCGTGCCGCCCAACCCGACGGGAGCGCCGAACCTGTCGGACCAGATCACCCTCGAAATGAGGGATCGGTACCTGATGGTGTTCAACGGCGAGCCCACCTCTGGCGATGTCGCGAGCTACACGCATGGGATGATCCAGGCCATCTACAAGGCCTACAGCCTCGGCCCCAGCTGCACCCCCTATGAGATCGCCGTGGGCGATCAGACCAAGAAGATGGCCTCCTGTCTTCCTTGTACGCTATTCATGGTGGCAGCGGGCTATCCGCCCACCTCCACGCACCTGGGAAGAGGCGAATCGTGGGCGCCGCTCTATGAGCCATACAATCCGGGTGGTCAGGCAGAGCCCAACGAAATGGGCGTCATCCGGGACCTGAACAATGCCTGGAGCGCTCGGTGCACCGCGTGCTTGACACTGGGGATGGAGATCCTCGACGACGGCCACGTCGCCCAGAGTCATGCGGAGAGCCGGGACGCAGTGCGCCGCTACCTGGCTGCGAATCCCGGCGACACCGTTGCCGCCACCCTGATCCTGGACGCGCTGACCCTGCACGACGTCGAAACCGACAGGATCAACCGTACCCTGCGATGAGGAGCAGCGGCGCGCTGAGCATGAAGGCTTGAGAGATCCGAAGCGGGCGACTACTCTATGGTCTTCTGATACGAGCTGATCGAGACGGCGATGTCCGGGCGGCCCAGCCATGCGACGATCTCCGGGTCGTTGCGGCGCTCGGGCAATGCCTTGAGCATGTCGGCGACGTGGGTCGCGTCGTGGCGGGTCCAGCCGGGCAGGAATTGGCCAAGCGGGGAGATCGACCGCCGGTCGCTTGCGGTCGCCGCAGAAGCGGATGGTCGTGTCGACTCGCCGAGGTGGCTCACTTCACGCGCACGTCCCGCGCCGCCCATGGTCTCACGCCGAAGCGCCCGCTCGGCACGCGGAGCTGCGGGGCGGGCGTGCTAGGATGCTGCCCGGCGTGTGATCTCCCCAGGAGGAAACTCAATGACGACGAAGTCCGTGGTCCGGCTCGCGGTGCTGCTCGCCTTCGGCGCGGTGTTCGCGCTCCCGGTGGGCGCCGCCGCCCAGGAAGTCATTCGCATCGGCTGCCCCACCAAGACCTACTTCCCAACCATCCTCGCCACGGTGGCGAAGGAGAAGGGGCTCTTCGAGAAGGAAGGGCTCCGTCCGGAGATCACGATCTACCGTGGCGGCGGCGAGACCTTCGAGGCGATCGCCGCGAACTCGGCCGATCTGGGGCCGGTGGCGGTTCCCCTGGTGGCCACGTCGCGCAGGCGCGGCGTCCTCGTCAAGATCGTGGGAGGCAACGCGGACGAGTGGTCGGGCTGGATCCTCGGCGTCAAGACGTCCTCACCGATTAAGACGGTCAAGGAGCTCGACGGCAAGAAGGTGGGGATCACCTCCGCCGGTTCGGGCACCGACACGCTGGCCCTGTGGGCCCAGAGCGAAGCCAAAGGGACCTTCCAGCGCGTGGGGGTGGGCGGGGGAGGGCTCGTGCCGAACCTGCTCAACGGCAATCTGGCGGCCGCCGTGATCTACTCGCCGCTCAGCTACCAGGTCGTCTCCGAGGGCAAGGTGCGTGTGCTCCAGGACTTCGCC
>JBKOVG010000223.1:0-7812 GCA_046723845.1 Candidatus Methylomirabilota bacterium
TCCGATGTAGAGTCCAAACCCCAGAAGGCCGTGCTCGCTGAGGACCTCGAAGTAGACGCTGTGCGCATCGAAGGCCTTGTAGTAGCTCGGCCCGAAGTACATGGCCCAAATGTCCTCGTTCCACAGGGCCCGGAACCCCGCTCCGGTGAAGGGGCGGCTGACCGCGATGTTCCAGGCCGTCTCGAATGACTGTAGACGCCCGACCGAGGACATGTCCCGCGTCTCCACGGATTCCTGCTCCTGGATCGAGCCGAGGCGATCCCAGAGGCGCTGGGGTGCAAAGGGCGCAGCGATGAAAGCCGCCACAAGGGCGGCAGCGGCGAAGCGCATACGCCATGGGGAGCGCCACACGATGATGAACAGCACGAGGGCCAGCCCCAGATAGGCACCGCGGGAGAACGTGAAGATGACGGAGAGAATGGAGCACCCGAAGGTCATTTGGAGGATGCGCTTCAGCCAAGGCTTCTTCTCATCACGGGACAGATAGAGGAGGAGGGGGAGGATCATGCAGAGGGCGGGTCCGACACCATTGGCGTCGCCAAAGAAGCTGAGGTCGGGTCCGAAGACTCGGTTGCCTTCGGCGCCTCCTTCGGTACCGGCGCCCCCGCCAGTGCGCAGGATCCAAAGGGTTCCCTTGGTCCCGTAGAATCCCAGCCCAAGCGCCGCGACCATGTAGAGCCAGCGGAGCCGCGCTCGATCCTGGAAGAGCGACATGGTGACGAACGCCATGAGGAGAATCTTCATGACGCGGTCCCACTTGCTCCAGGCGAGATCCGGATTGTGGGCGACGATGGTGGTGAGCGTGAACTGGACGGCGCACGCGAGCATGAAGAACGTCGCCGGATTCCTGGGCAACGGCTTGCGATCCTTCGTGAAGAGGAAGCCCACGAGGGTGGCGCCACCAACGATCATGGCCACGGGAAGCGTGCGTGCGAATCCCCAGGCCAAGCCCTGGGGCACGAAGCAGGCGATCCAGTACCAGCCCAGGATGCCCACCCACGGTGTGCGAAGGCTCACCGGGACGAGGGCGAGGATGGAAACGAGGACGGCGATGTCTCTCACGCACGACCCCCGGGCTGAAGGACAGTGGATTCGTCCATTATTCCACCGTGACGCTCTTGGCGAGGTTCCGCGGCTGATCCACGTCGCAGTCCCGCCGCACGGCCACGTGGTACGAGAGCAGCTGGAGCGGGATGACCGTCACCAGGGGAGCCAGCAGCTCGGCGGCGGCGGGGACGGGCAGCACGTGATCGGCCCGGCGGCTCATCTCGTGATCACCGCGATCGCAGACGGCAATGACCCGGCCACCCCGCGCCCGCACTTCCTCCACGTTGCCCATCATGCGGTCGTAGCATCCGTCCCGCGGGGTGAGGGCGATCACGGGCATCCGCTCGTCGATGAGGGCGATGGGACCGTGCTTCATCTCGCCAGCGGCATAGCCCTCCGCGTGGATGTAGGAGATCTCCTTGAGCTTGAGCGCTCCCTCGAGGGCAATCGGATAGTGGAGCCCGCGGCCCAGGAAGAGGAAGTTGTCATAGGCCGCGAGCTCGGTAGCGAGAGCAGCCACCGAGCCCTGGGACTCGAGCGTCTCCGTCATGAGCCGGGGCAACTCGGCGAGCTCCGCCAGCCGCTTCTGGCCGTCGCTCATGCTGAGGAAGCCCTTCTGCAGGCCGAGGGCGAGGGCCATCAGGTAGGCGGCGGTCACCGTGGCCGTGAAGGTCTTGGTGGAGGCCACGCCGATCTCGGGACCCGCGTGGGTGTAGATCACCCCGGCGGCCTCTCGCGCGAGCGCCGATCCCACCACGTTGGTGATGGCGAGGACCGGCGCGCCTCGCTGGCGTGCCGCCTTGACGGCCCCGAGGGTGTCGGCGGTCTCGCCGGACTGTGAGATGGCGACGACCAGGGTGTCGGGGCCGAGTCGCACGTCGCGATAGCGGAACTCGGACGCGAGGTCCGCCTCCGCGGAGAGCCCGGTGAGCCGCTCGACCATGGAGCGCGCGATGAGGGCGGCGTGGTAGGAGGTGCCGCACGAGACGAGGTAGACGCGCTGCAGCCGGCTCACCAGCTCGGGGGTGAGATTGGCCTCGGGCAGGTCCACCGAGCCGGTCTCGAAGATGACGCGCCCGCGCATGGTATCGGCCACGGCCTGCGGCTGCTCGTGGATCTCCTTCAGCATGAAGTGGGCGTAGCCGCCCTTCTCGGCCATGGCCGCGTCCCAGGTGACGAGGGACGCCGCGCGCTCCACGGGGCGTCCGTCGAGCGAGGTGATGGACAGCGTGTTCCGTCCCACCACGGCGATCTCGTCATCCTCGAGCAGCACCACGCGGCGGGTGTGGGGGAGCACCGCGGGAATGTCCGAGGCGACGATGGTCTCGTCGTTGCCGAGGCCGACGACCACCGCACCCGCACCTCGCTTGGCCACCACGAGGCAACCTGTCTCGGTGGCGGACAGAACGCAGATGGCGAAGGCGCCGCGTATCCGCTGCAGGGCGGTGGTGACCGCGGCGGGGAGGGTGAGGCCGGTGGTGAGGAGGCGCTCGATCAGATGGGCGACTACCTCGGTGTCCGTTTCCGAGGTGAAGCGGTGCCCGTCCAGCTCGAGCTCCGACTTGAGCTCTAGGTAGTTCTCCAGGATGCCGTTGTGGACGACGGCCAGGCGTCCACTGCAATCGCGATGCGGATGGGCGTTGTGGTCGGCCGGGCGACCGTGAGTCGCCCACCGCGTGTGGCCCAGCCCCACGGTGCCGCGCACGGGATCGCTGGCCAACAGGCGATCGAGCCCGTCGATGCGGCCGGCGCTCCGGCGCACCTCGAGACCGCTCGCCGTCTGGATGGCCAGTCCCGCGGAGTCGTACCCGCGATATTCGAGCCGGCGCAGACCGTCGAGGAGGATGCCCGTGGCCTCACGGGCGCCGATGTATCCGAAGATTCCGCACATCACGATGCTCCTTTTCGCTCAGGCACCGGTGGCGCTGTAGTAGGCGAGCTTCATCGCGTAGGTGGGCACGTCCATCTCCCACGGACCTCCGCGGCGCAGCTCCATCACCGGGGTATGGATATCGTTCAGACCGCGCTGGGTGGTCACCGCGCAGGTGTAGCCGGCTTCGCGAACCAGCTGGATCGCGGTCTCGTTGTAGTCGTCCGGTCGGCCATTCGGGAAGGCGAAGCCGCGTACGGGCTCCCCCGTGAACTTCTCGATGGCGAGCTTGGCGCCAAAGATCTCCTCGCGCGCCTTCTCGGGGGTGACGCGGGAGAGAATGGGATGCGAGACGGTATGGGCGCCGATCGAGAAGCCGAGGCCCCGCAGGGCATCGACCTCGTCCCAGCTGAGCATGAGGCGCTTGGGGCGCTCCGGGCTCGGGCGCAGGGCGGCGATGAGAGCCTCCACGGCGGCGGCGCGGTGCTCGTCCGGCACGCGCCGGAAGTGCGCGAACGCCTCCTTGAGGGCGCTGAGCCGCTCGCTCACCGTGCCGAGCGGCAGCGCCCGTCCGTCGGGAAGCTCCACCTGGCGGACGGTGGCCGACTTGAAGGCGAGAGCGAGGCGATCGACCCAGAGCGGGTGGGGCGTATCGATGTGACCCGTGACGAGAAAGATCGTGGCGGGAAGCCCCAGGCGCTTGAGGATGGGCGCCGCATGGGTGAGGTTGTCGCGGAAGCCGTCGTCGAAGGTGATGGCCAGCGCGTTCCTCGGCACTCGCCCCTCCTGCAGTCGCGCCGCGAGGTCCTCGACGGTGTGCACCCCGTAGTGTCGGGCGATGTGCGCCATGCGCTCGGCGAACACGGCGGTGGGCAGCGAGGGCATGAACGGATCGTCGTCGTCGTTGACCCGGTGAAAGGTCAGGATGGGCACCTTCGGCTGCGCGTGGCTCAGGGAGGCGGCGCGCACGATCGGTCCCATCAGGCCCCCGTGGTAGACCGCCCGGGCCATGCCGCGGATCACGGAGGTCCGGAGGCTCATCGCACATCTCCGTGCCGCTGGTGCCAGAGCTCCAGCATCAGCAAGACCCAGAGCCGATCGCCATAGAACGGCGTGTGGTCGGCCTCGTGGAGCCGGAACAGCTCTTCCACGGTGCCGGCGGCGAAATAACCGCGCTCGAGCGAGCGTCGTGAGAGCAGGGTGTCCCGTCCCAGCTCTCGGAAGCCGGGGTGCTGCTTCAGCCAGTCGCTGGTGGGCAGGCCGAAGCCGTGCTTGACCTTGGCCAGCGTGGCCTCAGGCAGGAGATCGCGGAACGCCCGCTTGAAGATGTGACGCTTCTCCGTGCCCCGCACCTTGTAGCTCGCGGGGATGGTGGCCATGAACTCCACGAGCGGATGATGCAGGAAGGGAAAGCGCACACCGACCCCCGCCGCCTCCGCCGTCCTCGCCACCTTGAAGAGGTCGTTGTCGGCGAGGGTGATCTTGAGATCCACGTGGAGAAGCCGATTGAGCTCCGCGGTCCGACCCGCGGCCACGAAATGGCCGCGCGCCACCCGAAGAGGCCAGTCGGCGGTGATCCGTCCGAGGAAGCCGGGATCGAGGAGCCACTGCCGGTTCTGGCTGACGAAGAACTCGCTCGAATAGAAGCGATCGGGATTCGGCGCCGAGGCCCGCTCGACGTAGCGGCGCGCCTTGCCGGTGAGGCCAGGAGCCTGCGCCGAGAAACGGCGGACGGTGGGCTCGATGACTCCCCGCCGGAGAAGGCCGGGAATGCGATGATAGCGCGCGAGGATACCCTCGCGGCGATAGCGCTCGTTGCCGCCGAAGATCTCGTCGCCGCCGTCGCCTGCGAGGAGGACGCGCACCCCCGCCTCGCGCGCGTAGCGGGCGCACAGATAGGCGGGCAAGGCCGAGTTGTTCCCGAACGGCTCGTCGTAGGCGCCTACGATGTCCGGGAGGCATTGGAGCGACTCGTCGGCGGTGACGATCCTCGAGTAGTGGGCGGCATCGAAATGGCGGGCGGCCAGCTCCGCGTACTCGAGCTCGTTGTAGCGCTCTTCTTGGAAGCCGATGGAGAAGGCCTGCACGCGCTCGCCCGTGAGGCGGCTCACGAGGCCCACGACCACGCTGCTGTCCGTGCCTCCGCTGAGGAACGCGCCGGTGTCCTTGGGCTCGAGCCCGGTCAGCGTTTGCCGCACGGCCTCCGCCGTCTGCCCATAGATGGCTCGAGCCGCCTCGGACCTGTCCAGTCGCCGCTCGCTGTAGACCACGTCCCAATATTGGTGAAGGCTGACCCGGCCGTTCTCCCACACGAGGATCTGGCCGGGAGCGAGGCGGCGCACGGCCCGGTAGATCGACTGCGGGGCGGTGACGGTCCCGAAGTTGAGGTAGGCGTAGACGGCGTCGGCGTCGATCTCCCGGGACAGTCCCGGCAGGGCCAGGGGGGCCTTGACGCGGGAGCCGAAGGCAAGGCCCTGGTCGCTCACGGCATAGTACAGGCGGCGGAAGCCGAGACGATCAGCGGCGAGCACGAGCCGGCGGCGCGACGGGATCCAGAGGGCGATGCCGAAGGCCCCGCGGAGCTGGCTGACGAAGTTGACGCCGTCCTGGGCGTGGAAACGCTCCAGGCACTGTGCGAGTCCCGCGCCATCCGGGGTGCCGGGCAGCTCGTCGAGGTTGGTCAGGTCCACGTCGGCCATCAAGACCGCGTCGCCCGATCGGCCGTTCACGACTCCGCTCCCGATCCCCCTCAGCACGCCGGCCTGGATGTCGACCTGCCGGGGAGGCTCGGGACCCGTGGCGCCCGGGAGGAGGGCATCCAAGGCCGCGGACGCCACCGCCCGCGCCGGATCCCGGTAGACGAGGCCGCCGATCACGTTCACGCGGCGGCTCCCTGGCCACGGAGTCGGCGGACCGACTCGAGCATCCGGGCCTCCACGGTGTGGAGCAGCCTGCCGTACAGGCCCGGCCGGAAGATGCGCAGCCGCCCCAGCTCGTGAGCGCCGCGCGCCCAGCGAGACTTGTAGTCGTTGTCTCCCGGGCCCATGTCGTACTCGTAGACCGGCTCGCGGGTGAAGAGGGCGCGGATGATCTCCGCCGACAGATGGGTGCCCGGCGAGAGGTCGGCGGGAACCGCCGCGTCGAAGTCGGCGCGCAGCGCGTGCACGCGCCCGTCGGCTTCCAGCTGATACTCGGTGGCCACGGGCAGGCCGTCGATCCGCATGATCCAGAGCCGCAGCCAGCCTTTCGCGCTCGCGTGCACCGTCAGCTCCCGGAAGAACTGAGCCATCCCGGGCATGTTGGCGATGGCCACGGATTGAGAGGCCTTCCAGCTCCGGGCGGAGACGCCGACGAGATCCGCGAAGATCGGCGAGCCGGGAGCGACGGACCGGTGCTCCTCGACGGAGACCGTGCCGATCTTGGCGAGCCGGTTTCTCACGTTCCGCACCGTCTTCTTGAAGCGCTGACTCGTGCTCGTCCAGAACTGCTCCCACGTGCCCGTGGTGTTGAGGTACGGCGAGCGGAGCGGCGAGAGAGGCTGCCAGCGATAGCGGCCGGCGAGCCATCCCGGAAGGGCCTTGGCGGTCGCCGAGGATGCCGGCAGGCTGCTCAGCGCCATCACGTCCCAGTCGCGGCGGGAGCGGAAGTCCGCCATCACCGCCTCGATGACGGGCTCCGGGCGCCCCACGATGAGCCAGTCGACGAACGCGGTGTCGGGCGCGTTGAGTAGGCCCACGAAGCGAACGGGCAGGCCATGGAGGGCACCGCTCCAGTGCATGAGCGGCACCAGGGCCACGGGACCTGCGCTGTCCTCCACGAGGAGGGCCTCGGGCCGTCGGTCCGGGCCCGCGGCCCGCCAGCAGCAGCCGAACCATTCATGGCTAAGGAAAGGCGAGGTCTGGCCGCTCTCCGTGGCTACCGCCTGCCAGACGGGCCCGAGGGCCTCGAAAGCCTCGAGCGTGTCGAGACGGCGTACCTTCACGCGCTCACTCCGGCGTCTCTCCCGCTTCGATGGGCGCGACCAGGCGCGTGGCCGTTCACCGTGGCCTCGACCACTTCGTTCAACCGGCTCGCGGCGGCCGTCGAGGAATAGTGGAGGCGAATGAAGGCGCGGCCCTTGGCGGCCATGGCCTCCCGAAGCGTCGGCCGCTGCAGGAGCTCGATCAGGCGCTCGCTGAATCCCGTGGGGGTGCCCTCGACGAAGATCTCTCGCCCGTGCTGGAGCGAGAGACCATCGATGCTGTCCGGCGAGGTGATGACGGGCACCCCCACCGCGATGGCCTCGAGCAGCCCGCGCCGCGTTTCCGCGCCGAAGCGCTTGGGGGCCACCGCCACCGTCGATCGCCGCAGGAGGCCCCGGAGGCTGTTGACGGGTGCCGACACCTCGACGCCGGGCAGGCTCGCGAGACGGCGGGCGAGAGGGAAGAGCGACTTGCAGCCGACGAGGAGCTTGGTGCGCGCCACCCGCGTGTGGACGCGGGGGAGGATCTCATTACAGAACTGCGTGGCCGCCCGCGCCTCGCTCTCGCGCTCCAGGCATGGATTGAAGGCGATGACGGAGGCTCCGCCAGCGCGGCGATGCGGAGAGGGCTCCTCGAGGTCGAGGCCTTCCGAGATCACGGAGATGGATGCCGCGGGAGCGAAGGAGGCCACGAGACGGGCGGCCTCGGGGGTGGTGACGAGGCAGCGCGTGGCGTGACGTGCGCCCAAGATCTCGACGGCACGGAGTCGCTCCGCCTCCGCCTCGTACACCCGCGCCTTGAGCCCGGAGAATCGGGGGGGGCGCTCCCGCCACCACTCCGAATACAGATCGCCGAAGTCCACCACGACGGGGACGGCGGGGTCGAGGTCGAGGGCGTACGGGATCATTCTGGTGGAGGTGAAGTATGCCACCA
>JBKOVG010000340.1:0-5880 GCA_046723845.1 Candidatus Methylomirabilota bacterium
GATAGAGCCGTGGCGATCAACCCGAACCCGATGATGCGTAGGCTTCGTTTCGGCATATGAGGCCTCCTGACGGTTCTATCTCGCTGCCAGCGAATCTGGTTGCAAGCGAATTGCCACGTGTTGCGCCAACGAAGTCACGGGTTTCGAAGCCGCCGTGTTGGAATGTCAGGCCTCGCCATGTAACTTTGTCACCCTGTTCGCAGGAGCTGTTCGCGTGAGGGACGGGGAGGAGGCGCGATGGAGCGGGAGAAGCTCGCCGAGCTCGTAATCCGGTTCACCGAAGCGTTCAACCGCGAGGACCTCGACGGCGTCATGTCGTTCATGGCCGAGGACGCCGTCTACGACGAGTTCAACGGCACGGTGAACCGCGGCGCGGCCGCCATCCGCGCAGCGTTCGTGCCGCAGTTCCGCGGGGACTACGGGAAGCTCCGCTTCCACACAGAAGACCTCTTCGTCGATGCGGCGGCGGGGAAGGCGCTGATCCGCTGGCTCTGCACGCTCGAAACGAAGAAGGGGCCCGCGGGGTGGCGAGGCCTCGACATTCTCCACGTCGAGAACGGCCGCATCACCGAGAAGCTGACCTACGCGAAGGCGAAGGTGCCGCTTCTGGAGGAGAAGCCATGAGCGCAATGCCGCCGGTTCAACGGATCGCCGTCGCTCTCTTCGAGGGCTTCACGGTCCTCGACGTCTACGGGCCCGTGCAGGCGTTTGCCTCATGCCGGGTGGTGCAGCCCGACGGCAAGCGGCGCCCGTTCTTCGAGATCTTCTCGATGGCCGCTGAAGCCGGCCGGGTGAGGGCGGGGGAGGGCCCGGGGAGCTGGGCCGAGTGGAGCTTCGAGAAGGCGCCGGACTACGACATCTTGCTGATCCCCGGCGGGTTCGGGACGCGCGCGGCGGTGGCCGATCAGGCGTTCGTCGAGCGCCTCGCCGCAGCGAGCCGGCGGGCCCGCATCACGACGACTGTCTGCACCGGCTCGGCGCTGCTCGCCCGCACCGGCCTGCTCGACGGCCGGCCGGCGACCTCGAACAAGATCGCCTGGGACTGGGTGACCCAGCAGGGGCCAAAGGTACTCTGGAAGCGCAAGGCGCGTTGGGTCGACGATGGCAACATCGTCACCTCGTCCGGTGTCTCGGCCGGGATCGACATGGCGCTCGCGCTCATCGCGCGCCTGCACGGCCGGGAGATGGCGCTCACCTCGGCGCGCAACATGGAGTACGTCTGGCGCGAGAGCGACGCTGAGGACGATCCGTTCGCGTGAGCCGAAGTAACCCGGCTAGCTCCGACGGCGAGGTCGTCAGGAGGGCAGAGGCGCAAGGACCCAGCGTGCGGGCTCAAATGGAGCGGGTTGGTCGTCCGAAATGCCCAGTATCGATGTGCGGCGATCCCCGATCATGGTCCAGCGCGTCGACATGGATCAGGTTCGAATCGACTTGCTCCAGATCGACGCCTGGATCTTCGGCTTCGGGGCGGTGCGGCAAGTCCTTACCCGTCATGAGCACGCCCGTGCTCAAGGCGCTCGCGCGGCCATTGCTGCACCTATTGTTGACAGCCCCGGCCGACAGGCCTAAGGTACGGCGCAAGAAACGTTCTGCTCGAGCGTCAATGGAGAGGGAGGCCCACGATGGTCGACACAGGCGCCCGACCGAGCCCGTGGACCGGCCTCGCGTTGACCCTGACGACGGACCTCTTCCGGCGCCAGCAGGAAGAACCCGGAGTCGATCGCGCCCAGGCCTTGCAGCAGACCATGAACTGGCTCATTGACCAGGGCACGTTCGTCGACACCAAGAGCGGGAAACCCGTCTTTAGCTACGCCCACCCAATCTTCTGGGCGCCGTTCACGCTGATCGGCGACGGCGGGTAGTATCGTCGGGGGCTCCGGGAGTCGGATCGGGCGGCGCGCGGTCACCGCGATGCTACTCGTGCTGGGTCTGGCGTCCTGCCAGGCGGCGACGCCGACGATGTCGCTGGACGAGGCTCGTGAGGCCTTGACGTCATCCGGCGAGCTCCGTTTCACCCCACCGCCGCGGACGATCAAGGACCTGACCGGTCTCATCGACATTGGCCAACAATCCGACGCGCTTCGCATTGCTGATTCATCGATACCCGAGACCGGTGACCCCGACGACCTGGGGGCTCGGTACCATCTTCGCGGCAAGGCCGCGCGCCGGATCGGGCGCTTCGCTCAGGCGGTCGCCGATTTCACCCGCGCCGCAGAGTATGTGAAACCCGGCAGAAGTGTGAGGGGGGCGTGGTCTTCGGCGGACGCAGGGCTGTCGATTCAACGTGACCTCGCCGAAACGCTGGCCACCAGTGGGAGCTTCTGGCAAGCCCTCGCGCAGTACGAACGAGCCATCCTGTATTCCCACCGCACGGATTGGGGCTGGGGCTACAAGTTCGAGCTCCTCGGCGGTCTCGCGCAGCTCTACGCAGCAGTGGGCGATCTCAAGGCCGCCGAGCGCACGCTCCGCGAGCTCCGGTTGTTGAGGAGTGAGTCCCACCGATGGAGGCACCCAGCCCTGACTTCAGGAATCGCCTGGGAAGCGAGCGTGCTGCGGGCCGAAGGGGCCGTGCTGGACATGCGTGGCCGATTCACGGAGGCAGAGCGGCGATGGCGCCGCTCGATCGCCATGCTCGAGGGATTCCCGTACTCCTCCTGGCTCGAAGACCGACTGGACGGCGACTCGCTGCGGCTGGCGTATTGTCTACTACGCCAAGGCCGGCTTCTCGAAGCCGAAGCGGAGGTGCGGCGAGTTCTGTACGCGCGACCCCGACGAAGCAACCTCATCGGACACGATAGCGTGGCGGCCGTGACGCTGCTCGCGAAGGTATTGAGAGCACAGGGGCGCTATTCGGAGGCGACATTGCGAGTGGCCATGAACGTTTATGAGCGTGGCGGGGCGTCGGCAACGTCATCGCCGCCGGTCGTGGCGCCGAGGCACGAGCTGGCTGCCGTGCTCGCCGCGCAGGAACGCTGGGAGGAGGCACTCGCCGAATTCGAGGGGATCCGCGAGGCGCTCAAGGACGATCGGCTCTTCGCACGACTTGTCGAGCCCGATCCGGCTTACCTGATGACCCTCATCAAGGTGCGCCGTCTCCAGGACGCGGTTCCGCTGACGGAAGCGGCGCTGCGGCAGTCCATCCTGCTTCACGGAGACGATCAGGGCGCGACCGCGGAACTCCGGGGCCTGGCCGCAATGGCGCGCGGTGCGCTGGGTGATCGAGAGACCGCGCTCCGAGAGTTTCGGCACGCAGCCCGAGTGCTTCTCGGACGGGCCAATGATGTCGTCGGCGACGCGGCGACGACGCGGAGCGAGCGCGACCATCGGCTGCGCTGGATCCTGAGCGCCCATATCGAACTCCTCGCCAAGGCGGATGCGTCGAGTGTGTCCGGCGAACCCGCCGAGGCGTTCCAGCTGGCCGATGCGGCACGCGGACGCTCGGTGCAGCGAGCGCTGGACACGTCGGTCGCACGGAGCGCGGCGAAGACGCCCCGCCTGGCGGAGCTGGTCCACCAGGAGCAAGAGTCCACGAGGCAGCTCGGCGCTATCCATGAGCTCCTGGTGACCGCGTCGGACCAGTCGGCGGGCTCCCAGGTGGTCGCGGATCTGCAGAGCATGATTGCGACACTCCAGGACGTTCGATTGACGCTCAGGGATCAGATCCTGAGAGAGTTCCCGGCGTACGCCCAACTCGTGAACCCACCACCAGTGACCCTCGAGCAGATTCAGAGGTCGCTTCGGCCCTCAGAGGCGTTGATCACCACCCTCGTGGCCGAGGACCGGACGTTTGTGTGGGCCATACGGGCTCAAGGCCGAGCGGCATTCGCTGTGGCGCCAATTGGACGGCGGTCACTGGAGACGACGGTCGGCAGGCTGCGGCAGGCCCTCGATGTGCGCGCCACCAACCTCGGCGACATTCCCACCTTCGACGTGCGTGCCGCTCACGAGTTGTTTCGCGCCCTGCTCGATCCCGTGAGGGCAGCCTGGGAGTCAGCCGAGATGCTGATGATCGTGAGCGACGGGCCACTCGCTCAGCTCCCGTTTGCCGTGCTCCCGATGCGTCCGACGGAGCTCGGGCCGGAATCCGCCCCGCTGTTCTCGACCTATCGGACCGTCCCGTGGCTCGGGCAGCGGCACGCGATCAGCACCTTGCCGTCAGCGAGCGCGTTCGTGACACTGCGCAGCGTGGCGGGGGGTGCCGAGGGGCGGCGCCCGTTCGTCGGGTTCGGCGATCCCTACTTCAACGAGGAGCAAGCGCAGGTGGCGATCGCCGAAGACGCGATGGGCCGGGTCGCCGACGTTTCAGCCGAGGTAGAAACCCGCTCGCTTCCAATCCGACTGCGCGATGTGATCCGATCGCCGCGTGCAGAGGTGACGACGAGCAAACTCGGCATGTTACCTCGGTTGCCTGATACCGCCGACGAGATCAGGAGCATCGCGCGGGTCACGCGCGCGGACCCGGTGACGGACGTTTTCCTCGGGACGGCGGCGAACGAATGGATGGTCAAGACTACCGACCTCCGTCGCTATCGCGTCGTTGCGTTTGCGACGCACGGGCTTCTGCCAGGTGATCTGGACGGGCTCATGCAACCCGCCCTGGCACTGACGGCGCCCGCGGTGGCAAAGATGGACGGCGACGGACTGCTGACGATGGAGGAGATTCTCGGACTCCGACTTGACGCCGACTGGGTCGTCCTGTCCGCGTGCAACACGGCGAACGCAGCGGGGAGCGGGGCGGAGGCGCTCTCGGGCCTGGGGCGCGCGTTCTTCTACGCCGGGACGCGGGCGCTCCTGGTGACGCACTGGCCGGTCGAGACGACATCTGCCCGAACACTGACCACAGGTCTGTTCGAGGCGTACATCCGGCAGCCAGGCCTGAGTCGCGCAAAGGCCCTACAACAATCGATGAGTGCACTGATCGACGACGGAGGGTTCGTCGATCCCGTCTCGAAGAGAATGGTCTTCAGCTACGCTCACCCCATCTTCTGGGCGCCGTTCGCGCTGATCGGCGACGGGGGCGGGGAAGCCTCGGCGAGGTGATCACCTCCGCGAACCGCGGTCGCGCCGACATGCGGATCGTCGTCATACAGTCCTTCGTGCATGCCGAGTCATGGGCCGCCGCCGTCGCCCACGAGGCTGAACGACGCCCAGAAGATCGGGTGCGCGTACCGGACCACGGTACGACCGTCGCGGACGAGGCCGGGGCCGTCGATCAGCGCGAGCGTCGTCTCGCGTAGCGCCTGCGCGCGCGTGATCGTGTTTCCTGCGTGGCGCTGGAAGAGGTCGATCATCAGCGTGAGGGCCGAGGTTGTCTCCACCGGCCAGTTCGAGACGAGCACGGCGCGGGAACCAGCGTAGAAGAACGCTCGGCCCAATCCCGAGACGGCCTCCGCGCCGGCGCCCTCGCCGGCGGCGGTGTTGCACGCCGAGAGGACAACCCAGTCGGCGTTCAGTCGGAGCCCGAGGATCTCACCCATGGTCAAGAGCCCGTCGCCCGGTAGACCGGTGACGGCCGGCGCGCTGAGGGCCAGCGCGGGCTCGGTCAATCCATCGAGGTCGCCGGGCACGAGTCCGTGCGTGGCGAACATCACAACGCGGCGGTCCGACAGATCCGTCGTGAGCACGACGTGTTCGTTTGCCCGCGGGCCGAGAAACACGTCGCTCTCCGGGTCCGCCTGGAGGATCGCCGCGACCCGTCGAACTTCTTCGGCGGTGTCCGGCAGGCGCGGCAGGAGCCCGAGTCCAGCGCTCGTCTCTGTGCGCGTGCGGGGGGCGCTGCGGTGCGTTAGCGCAAGACCTCGCGTGGCGATGGGCGCGGGAGCGTCGGGCGGTGGCGTCGCGACGGGAGGCGGCGCGGTGAACCAGGGGTCGCCGAAACCG
>JBKOVG010000228.1:0-17442 GCA_046723845.1 Candidatus Methylomirabilota bacterium
AGCTGAAGCGTGGACGGAGCGCATGCGACGGCCGCGATGAGGCGAGGGCTGAATCGCTCTTCGAGCTGAAGCGTGGACGGAGCGCATGCGACGGCCGCGATGAGGCGAGGGCTGAGTCAAGATGAACAAAGGCCTGACGGCGCGGCTGCAGCTCGCGGGATCCTACGGCTTCCTGGTGGGGCTGGTCGTCCTCGTGGTCTTCCCCTTCTACTGGATGACGGTGACGTCCTTCAAGGGCGAGGAGCAGATGCGGAGCCTCGTCAGCATGTTCTGGCCGAGCCCCTTCGTCACCGACAACTATCGCCACCTCCTCGGCAAGACCGAGTTCGTCACCTGGTTCGGCAACAGCGTGCTCGTCGCCGTGAGCAGCACGCTCCTCGCCACGGCCATAGGCACCATCGGCGCCTATGCGCTGGCCCGGCTCAAGTTCCTCGGGCGCGCCTTCATGTCGAGCGCGGTGCTCATCACCTATCTGGTGCCGCCCGCCATTCTCTTCATCCCGCTCTACGCGCAGATCCGCACCTTGGGCCTGGCCGACAGCCTGGGTGGCCTCATCGCGGCCTATCCCTCCTTCACCATTCCCTTCGTGACCTGGCTCCTCATGGGCTACTTCGAGTCCATCCCCGTGGAGCTCGAGGAAGCGGCCATGATCGACGGGGCGACGCGCTTCGGTGCCTTCCGGCGCGTGATCCTGCCCCTGGCCGCTCCCGGCGTGCTCGCGGCGAGCCTCTACGCCTTCACCCAGGCCTGGAACGAGTTCCTCTACGCGCTGGTCTTCATCACCGACGTGCGGCTGCGTACCCTCCCCGTGGGCCTCTCCACCTTCATCACGGGCGACGTCTACGGCTGGGGCTACCTCATGGCGGGCGCGGTGCTGACCACGCTCCCCGTCATCGCCTCCTACATCTATCTGCAGAAGTACATGGTCGAAGGGCTGACCGCGGGCGGCGTGAAGGGTTGACGAAGGCCGACCCGCACCACCGATCATTGCTCGCCTGATCTCCGCGTGATGGAACGTCGACAGCGGAGGTGGCAGGATGTAGGACACTCGACCCCAGCTCTCTGGGCTTGGAGGAACCACTGACATGTCTGGCGCCTACGACGTCAGAGCGATCCCGGCAGTCCTCGTTCTTCTCGCGAGCGCCTGCGTGCTCGCCGTGCCGGAGGCCCTCCCTGCCCAGACGCTGCGCGATTCGACGTTGCGCGTCGATCTTGTGGTGAGTGGGCTAAGCGCGCCGACCAGCATGGCCTTCATCGGCCCCCACGACCTGCTCGTGTTGCAGAAGAATGACGGCCGAGTGCGCCGCGTCACCAACGGCGTCCTCCAGCCGAGTGCCGTGCTCGATCTTGCCGTCGACGCTGCTTCCGAGCGTGGTCTGCTCGGTATCGCCTTACATCCGAACTTTCCCACCATCCCGTTCGTCTATCTCTACGTCACAGAGAGCTCGACCGGCGGGGACACCGCCGGGTCGTCGCCGCCCCTCGGCAATCGACTCTACCGCTACACCTGGAATGGCTCGAGCCTCGTGAGTCAGGTGCTCCTCCTGAGCCTTCCGGTAACCCCTGGTCCCAATCACAACGGCGGAGTCATCCTCTTTGGACCAGACGGGAAGCTCTACATCGTGATCGGGGAGTTGAACCGGAACGGGCAACTCCAGAACATCGCCACCGGTCCGTCGCCGGACGACACCGGCGTGATCCTTCGCCTCAACGACGATGGCAGTGTCCCGCTCGACAATCCCTTCGCCGCCCTGGGGGGAAACCTCGCGAAGTACTATGCCTATGGGATCCGGAACTCCTTCGGCATGGCCTTCGATCCCGTGACGGCCAAGCTCTGGATGACCGAGAATGGCCCCGATGTCTACGACGAAATCAATCTGGTCGAGCCGGGATTCAACAGCGGGTGGAACAGAATCATGGGGCCCGTGGCTCGGGACGCGCAGGGTACCAGTGACCTCGTCTTCTTTCCCGGCTCCCATTACGACGATCCGAAGTTTTCATGGTTCGACACCGTCGCGCCGACGGGCATCGTGTTCATGGCGTCCAGCGCGCTGGGAGCCGCCTATACAAATCACGTCTTCGTCGGGGACATCAATAACGGTGTGCTCTATCACTTTGTCCCGAACTCCGCGCGAAACGGTTTCGTCTTCAATGGAGCCGGTCTCGGCGATCTCGTGGCGGACTCCCCCACGGAGCTCGATGAGACCATCATAGGGACGGGCTTTGGCGGGATCACTGACCTCAAGGTGGGACCCGATGGCCGCCTCTATGTCCTGAGCTTCAGCGGCTCGATCTTCGTCATCTCGAGCGTCTCGCCCGGTTCGAGCAGCTTGACCGTCACGCCGAGCACGGTGACGGCCGGCGGCGGAATGGACGTGGCGTGGACCGGAATCGCCACGCCGACCTCCACGGACTGGATCGGCCTGTACACACCCGGGGCCGCCGACGCCGCCTTCCTCGCGTGGAGCTATGTCAGCTGCACACAGACGCCCGGGGCCGCCCGCGCTGCCGGTGCCTGCCCCTTCGTCATCCCCGCGGGACTCGCTCCGGGCACCTATGAGCTCCGTCTCCTCGCCAACAATGTCTTCACCCGCCTCGCTACCAGCGCAGCCTTCACGGTCACGAGCACCGGCCCTCTGCTGAGCGTCAGCCCCGGCTCGGTCAGCGCGGGCGGATCCGTGACCGCGACCTGGAGTGGCATCGCCGCCCCCACTCCCACCGACTGGATCGGCCTGTACGCCCCCGGTGCCCCGGACACCGCGTTCCTCGCCTGGACCTACGTGAGCTGTACCCAGACGCCGAGTAGCGCCCAAGCCGCCGGCGCCTGTTCCTTCGTCATCCCCACCGGCCTGGTGCCCGGCGTCTACGAACTGCGCCTCCTCGCCAATGACGTCTTCACCCGCCTCGCCACCACCGGGGTGCTCACCGTACTCACCGCAACGCCCGCCACCGCTTTGACCGTGGGTGCGGCTATGGTGACGGCCGGCGGTGGAGTGGACGTGGTGTGGACCGGAATCGCTACGCCGACCTCCACGGACTGGATCGGCCTGTACACGCCCGGCGCCCCCGACACCGCCTTCCTCGCCTGGAGCTATGTCGGCTGCACCCAGGCGCCCGGCGCCGCACGCGCCGCCGGCGCCTGCCCCTTCGTCATCCCCGCCGGCCTCTCTCCCGGCACCTATGAGCTCCGCCTCCTCGCCAACAATGTCTTCACCCGTCTCGCCACCAGCGGAGCCTTCACGGTCACCAGCGCTGGGCCCCTCCTAAGCGTCAGCCCCATCTCGGTCAGCGCGGGCGGATCCGTGACTGCGACCTGGAGTGGCATCGTCGCCCCCACCCCCACGGACTGGATCGGCCTGTACGCCCCCGGCACCGCGGACACCGCCTTCCTCGCCTGGACCTACGTGAGCTGCGCCCAGACTCCGAGCGGCGCTCAGGCCGCTGGCGCCTGTGCCTTCAGCATCCCCCCTGGCCTCGTGCCCGGTGTCTACGAACTGCGTCTCCTCGCCAACAATGTCTTCACCCGCCTCGCTACCACCGGGGTCCTCTTTGTAGGGCCATGACGCCGGAGGGTCTTCCACTGCTTCGCCATCGGCCACCCGATGGAGGGCTGACTGCTAGCCTTTCCTCGGCCGAGCCTCAACGTCCTCCCTGCTCTTCGAAGGAACGTTTCGCGACGTGAGTCCACGGGACATGGAAACGTGGAAGCATGACGAACTCATCAAAATCAACCACCCGTTGCGCCGGTTCCACGAACCGATCCTCGAGGATTGACACCTCGAGGGTGGACGCGGGATAACGCCAGCGTGATGAAGTTCCGGTCGAAGCGCGCCGAGAAGAAGAGCCGGCTGGGGTCCCGCCGAGGGGGACGCCCAGCGACGGCGATGGCGCGCGCCGACGGAGAGCCCTGAGCCAACTCTAGCTACGTTTCCGGACCACGAGGCCCGCGACCATCACGTCGCGGGCCTTTTATTTTTCCGGAGACCAGTACTGTCTCTGGCGGCAGGGCCTCATCACCTCGCCCGAGTGCCGGCTCCCCTTGACGCGCGTCTCGCGAGAGCTCGCGGGCGAGCTGGACCGGGCGCTCCCGGCCATGTCGTCCCTCGCCGTCGAGGCGGGCGTCAGGCGATAGGGCGACCGTCGCGGAGGGCGACGAGGAGACGCCGCACCCACACGCGGATCATCTCGCGGCGATAGTCGGCGGAGCCCATCACGTCGGAGAGGGGCTCGGCCGCGGCGGCGGCCGCCTCCGCGGCCTCGCGCGCCACCGCGTCGGTGAGGCTCTGTCCCTGCACCGCCGCCTCGGCGCTCCGCGCGCGGATGGGCGTGGGAGCCGCGCCGCCGAGGCCGAGCCTGATGGTCTCCACGCGCCGGCTCGCGTCCAGGGTGAGGAGGGCGGCCACGCCGACGAGCGGCTTGTCCTCGGCGGAGCGCGGGCAGAACTTCACGTAGCCGCTGCGCGCGGCAGCCGGCGGCGCGGGCACCCGCACCCCGGTGAGGATCTCGCCAGGAGCGATGGCCGTCTCGAAGAAGCCTGTGAAGAGCTCGGCGATGGGAACCACGCGCTCCCCCACTCCGTCGGCCACGCGCACCTGCGCGTCGAGACAGAGGAGCGCCGGCGCGGGATCCGACGCCGCCTCCGCGTAGCAGAGGTTCCCGCCGAGGGTGGCCATGCTGCGGATCGCGGGCGTGGCCACTCGCCCCGCGGCCTGGGCGAGGAGGGGCCAGCCCGATCGCACGGCGTCATGACGCGCCAGCGCGGCCAGGGTGGTCATGGCCCCGATCTGGAGGGCGCCCTTCTCCACCCGCACGTCGGTCAGGGCGGGGATGCGGTGCAGCGAGACCAGACGGTCGGGCGCCACGAGGCCGAGGCGCAGCGTCGGCACCAGCGCGGTGCCGCCCGCGATGACGCGCGCTTCCCCGTCGAGGCGCGCGAGGATCTCCAGCGCCTCCGGCACGCTCTCCGGCTCGGCCAGAGCGAACGGACGGAGACGCATCAGCGGCTCGCCGCCACCGCGAGGACTGCCTCGACGATCTTCGTGTAGCCCGTGCAGCGGCACAGGTTGCCCGCGAGGGCCTCGCGCACCTGGTCCTCGCTGGGGGCGGGGTTCACGGTGAGGAGCGCGCGCACGGAGAGGAGCATGCCCGGCGTGCAGAAGCCGCACTGCACCGCCCCTGCCTTCGCGAAGGCGGACTGGAGCGGATCCGGCTCGCCTTCGCGATCGAGCCCTTCCACGGTGACCACGGCGCGCCCGCGCACGCGCGCGGCCAGGACCAGGCAGGAGCGTACCGGCTCCTCGTCGAGGAGCACGGTGCACGTCCCGCACACCCCCTCGCCGCAGCCGAACTTGGTGCCGTGGAGAGCGAGGCCGTCGCGCAGGAGATCGAGCAGCGTCCAGTGCGCCGGCGCCTCGGCGTGGCAGGGGCGGCCGTTGAGGGTGAAGTCGAGCGACAGCATCATCCGGACGGAGCCGCGGGAGCGAGGGCGGCCTGCACGCGCTGGGCGAAGATGCCGGCCAGCTCCCTGGCCTTGACCTTCATGACGGCGTCACCGATCGATCCCAGCCGGCCGAGCACGGTGACGTCGCTCGCGTAGGCGACGGTAGTGGCGCCATCGGGCGCCGGCGAGAGCTCGAGCGTGTTGCGCACCTCGATCCGGCTGCCGAGCCGGCTGTCCTCCCCGCGCGCCTCCGAGACGAGCCGGCGCGGCGGATCGGCCTCCACGATCTCCATGCGCACGTCCTGGCGCGTGGAGAGGAAGCCCACCTTGACGGTGAGGCGGAGCCGGTAGGTGCGCTCGTCCACCACCTCGAGCTCGTCGCAACCGGGAATGCAGGGAGCGAGGCGCTTGGGGTCGAGGAGGAAGCTCCAGACGCTTTCCGGAGACGCTCGCACGGTGAAGCGCTCTTCGAAATGGGGCATTGGGCCGCCCCTCACCCATCCCTCTCCCCCCAGGGAGGAGAGGGATGGGCCTTGAGGGCAGCTAGGATGCGCTCCGCGGTGAGGGGAAATTGGGTCACGGGAGCGCCCGTCGCGCGGGAGACGGCGTTCATGACCGCGGCGGGCGTGGGCGTCATGGCCGGCTCGCCGATCCCCTTGGCGCCGAAGGGGCCCAGGCCCTGACCGGACTCGAGGAGCACAGTGACCACGGGCGGCGCGTCGAGGGTGGTGGGAATCTTGTAGTCGAGGAGATGGGGGTTCTTCGACACGCCTTCCTCGAGGATTACCTCCTCGAGCACGGCGTGACCGAGCCCCTGGATGGCGCCGCCCTCGATCTGTCCCTCGACGCTCTGCCGATTGATGGCCTGGCCGATGTCGTAGCAGGCAGCGAGCCGGGTGACGCGCGTCTGTCCCGTCTCCTCGTCGACCTCGAGCTCCACCGCCTGCGTACCGAAGGTGTAGTCGTTGAAAGGCTTGCCCTGACCGGTGGCGGGGTCGATGGTAGGCGCCGACGGCGCGTCGTACTTGTCGAGCGCCTGCACGGGCCGCCCCGCCGCGGTGGCGGCCTTCACGAGAGCGGGAAAGGGCACGGCGCGGTCCGGCGCCCCACGAACCATGGCCCGCCCGTCGACCAGGTCGATGTCCTCGGGCGCAGCCTCCAGCATCTCCGCGGCCTGGTTCGCGAGATGCCGCCGCACCTCGTGCGCGGCCTTGAGGATGGCGTTGCCGGACATGAAGAGCTGGCGGGTGGCCGTGGTCGTCCCTGCCCGCGGCGTGAAGTGACTGTCGCGCCCCACCGCCGTGACCTGATCGAGGGGCAGACCCAGCACCTCGGCGGTGATGGAGCAGAGCGAAGAGGTCTGCCCCCCTCCCACGTCCGGCGCCGCGCAGCGGACCACCGCGGTGCCGTCGAGCTCCATTCCCACCCAGGCCGAGGCGGAATCGCGCGTCCAGCACATGCGCCCGTAGGGCGTGAAGGAGGCGGCGAGCCCGCGGGCGATCCGCCTCGGGCCCTCGGCCGCGCGCGGGGGGCCGAGGGCTTCCCACGCGCGCCGCATCGTTTCGCCGAGGAGCGGCTCGCTTTCCAGCACCTGCCCCGTGCCGATGCTGTCCCCCTTGCGGAGGAAGTTCTTCTCGCGGAGCTCGAGGGGATCCATGCCGAGCACGCGCGCGAGTGCGTCCATCTGGCCTTCGTAGGCGACGCAGGTCTGGATCGAGCCGAAGGTGCGATACGCGCTGGCGATTGGATTGTTGGTGTAAACGGTGAAGGCATCCACCTTCACGTGGGGCACGCGATAGGGCCCGGTGGCCGTGACCAGGCTGTAGAGGAGGACCCACGGCGAGAGCGCGGCATAGGCGCCCGAGTCGGAGACGAGCTCGGCCTCCACGGCGACCAGCTCACCGCCCCGCGTGGCCCCGGTCTTGTAGCGCAGCACGTAGGGATGCCGCTTGCCGTGGCCGATGAAGCTCTCCTCCCGTGAGAACACGAGCTGCACGGGCCGTCGCGTCTTCCACACGAGGAGGCCGAGCAGGCACTCCACGGTGACGTCCTCCTTGCCGCCGAAGCCGCCGCCCAGGTAGGCGCCTTCCAGGCGCACGCGGCCGTGGGGCAGCCGCAGCACCTCGGCCACGTCGCGGAAGTGCTCGAGCACCTGCGTGCTCACGCGCAGCACGAGCACGCCCTCCGCGTCGATCCAGCCGATGCCCGTCTCCGTCTCCAGGTAGAGGTGATCGACGAAGGGCGTCCGGTAGGTCTGCTCGACCACCACTTCCGCGCGGGCGAGGCCGGCCGCCGCGTCGCCCTTGCGGATGTGCCAGGCGCGCAGGAGATTGCCGCCGTCGTGGACCTGCGGCGCCCCGGGCTTCATCGCCTCCATCGGATCGTAGACGCCGGGCATGGGCTCGTAGTCCACGCGCACGAGCTCGGCGGCGGCCGCGGCGGTCTCGGGCGTCTCCGCGGCGATGGCGACCACCGGCTCGCCCTGGAAGCGGACGCGGTCCTCGGCAAGCACAGGCTGGGTGGCGAGCACGGCGGCCGCCGTCGCCTCCGCCATGCGGCCGGGCAGCTCCATGCGCAGCGAGTTCTGCGGCACATTGGCGTGGGTGAGCACGGCGACCACCCCACGGAGCGCGCGCGCCGCGCTCGTGTCGATGCGCGTGATGCGGGCGGAGGCGTAGGGGCTGCGGACGATGCGTCCGTGGAGCATGCCCGCGATGGCGAGATCGCCCGCGTAGATCGGGCGCCCCCGCACCTTCTCCCAGGCGTCGGCTCGCGGCTCCGACTTGCCGATCACGCGATACGGCATCGGCCCGTTTCTGCTTTTCGCGACGGAATGCTCCCCCTCACTATCTCAGCCCTCGCCTCCCCGCTCGCGGCGAGCGGCTCGGCTCGAACGGCGCCCTCTCCCCCTCCGGGGGCGAGGGTCCGCATCCCTCTCCCCTTGAGGGGAGAGGGCGGGGTGAGGGGGAGCTGTGTCACGCACATGCGCGTCAGACGTCCCAGCCGCCGTCCACCGTCACCGACTGCCCCGTCATGTTCTTGGACTCGTCGGAGACGAGGAAGAGCACGGCGTTGGCGATGTCCTGGGAGACGGTGACGCGGCGGAGGGCCATCTCGTCAACGTACTCCTGGTAGACCTGCTCGGGCGTCCACCCGCGCTTCTCCGCCTTCTCGCGGCAGAGCTTGTCCATGCGGTCCCCCGCCACGATCCCCGGGTGCAGCGCATTCACGTTGATGTTGTGGCGCCCCACCTCGAGGGCCACTGTGCGCGTGAAGCCGCGCAGCGCCCACTTCGACGACGAGTACGCCGCGCGGTACTTATAGCCGCGCAGCCCGGAGGTGCCGCTGATGTTCACCACCTTTCCGTACTTCCGCGCGATCATGCCGGGCAACACGTGCTTGGTGGGGAGGAACGTGCCCACGATGTTCGCCTCCAGAACGAAGCGGAAGTCCTCGACCCGGATCTCCTGCACCGGCGTCTCGATGGGGCCGGTGACCCCTGCCGCGTTCACGAGGATGTCGATGCGCCCGAAGGTCTCCACGGTCCTCGCCACCATCTTCTCCACCGCCGCCTCGTCGGTGACGTCGCACGGCACGACGAGGGCGCGGCGCCCGACCTTCTCGACCTCCCCGCGGAGCATCTCCAGCGGCGGCACCTCGCGCGCGGCGAGGGCCAGGTCCGCGCCCTCGCGGGCGAGGGTGAGACAGATGTCGTGCCCCATGCCCTTGGCGGCGCCGGTGACGAGGGCGACGCGGTTCTCGAGCTTCATGACACGTAGCCCTCTCGGCGATCGGCCTCACGCGCGGCGTCCTCGCGCTCGGCGGGGTCGCCGTAGCCGCCGCCCCCGCACGTCTCCAGCAACACGAGGTCGCCCTGCGCGAGCTTCATCGTCTCCTTTCCACGCACGTCGCGCTCCCGCGGGGTGCCCGGATTGAGGGTGATGCGGAAGGGGGCGGCGGCCTTGCCCCCGAAGAGCCCGTAGGGCGGGACGACGCGCCGCTCGATCATGGTGGTGAGCGTCACGTCGGGGCCGAGGACGCGGTACGCGCGCCGGAAGCCGAGGCCACCGCGATGCCGGCCATCGCCTCCCGAGTCGGGGCGGAGGGCCAGCTCCTCGACCATGAGCGGATACTCGCTCTCCACCACTTCCACCGGCGTGTTCATCACGTTCGACATGTGCACGCGGATGGCGGAGGCGCCGTCCTTGTCCGCGGTGGCGCCCTCGCCGCCGCCGTGCACCTCGTAGTAGACGGCCCAGCGTCCGTCCGCGAGTCGTGCGCCCAGGATGAGGAGCCCCGCGGTGGTCGGCCCACCTGCGGGCACGCGATCGGGAATCACCGGGGCGAGGGCCTGCACGATGGCGTCGACCACGCGCTGCGAGGTCTCGTGATTACCGCCCACCACGGGGCGATCGGGGTCGGCGCTCAGTACCGTCCCCGGCGGCACGATCACCCGCAGCGGGCGGTAGCATCCCTCGTTGGGCGGGACGTCGGGGGCCACGAGAGCCTTCATGGCGTAGTACACGCCGGAGCAGGCGATGTAGTACGTGGTGTTGACGGGGCCGAGCGCCTGCGGATCGGTGCCGGTGAAGTCGAAGGTCGCCTCGTCTCCGCGCTTCTCCACGCGCACCTTGACGCGGATGCGCCGCTCCTCGATGCCGTCGTCGTCGAGGAAGTCCTCGCCCTCCCACGCGCCGTCGGGCAGCGCGCGCAGTGCCGCGCGCATCTGCTCCTCTGACTCGTCGTGGAGGCGCTCGAAGCAGGCGGACACCGTCTCGGCGCCGTAGTGGGCGAAGAGCTCGTGGAGCCGCCGCCCCGCCACGTCGTTGGCGGCGAACTGGGCGAAGATGTCCCCTTCCCGCTCATCCCGACCGCGCAGGTTCGAGAGCACGAAGTCGATGGCGTGGCGCTCCGGCCCCTCCTTGGAAAAGAGCCGGATGGGCGCGATGCGAAGCCCTTCCTGGTAGCACTCCGTCGCCCACGGCACGTAGCTTCCCGGCACGGCGCCGCCGATGTCCGCCCAGTGGGCGAGGTTGATGGCGAAGGCGACGAGGCGGCCCTCGAAGAAGACGGGCCGCACGGCCTTGACGTCGGGCAGATGGTTGCCGCCCACCTCGGGGAGGTTGAGGAACCACACGTCACCGTCGCGCAGGCTGGCCGCGGGCACGCGCTTGAGGAACTCCTTCACCGTGAAGCCCATCACGCCCATGTGGATGGGGATGTCGCGCCCCTGGGCGATGAGCCGCCCCTGGGCGTCGGTGAGCGCGGAGGAGAGATCGCCCGCCTCCTTGAGGAGCGGCGAGCGCGCGGAGCGCATCACGATGACGCTCATCTCCTCGGCGATGGCGTAGAGCCCGTTGCGCACCACCTCCAGCGTGACGGGGCTGAGGGGAGCCTTCATGCGCGACCTCCCACCTCGATGACCAGGTTGCCGAGCCGGTCCGCCACGCAGCGCTGACCCGGATAGACGATGGTGGTCGACCACTCGTCCTCGATCATGGCCGGTCCCGCCACCACGTGGCCCACGGGCAGGCTCGCGCGGTCGTAGCGCGTCATCTCCACGGCCCCCGTCTCCGTGAAGTAGGCGCGATGCACGCCGGTGGAGCGCGCGGAATCACCGGCCGGGGGCGGAGGCAAGGGCAAAGGCTCCTCGCGCACGCGCGCGGTGACGCGGAGGTTGACGCACTCCACGTTCTCACCGGTAGCATAGCCGTAGAGTTGATGATGGCGCGCCTCGAAGGCCGCCTTCAGGCGTGCGGGCCCGCCGGGCACCCAGCCGATCTCCAGCTCGTAGTTCTGTCCCACGTAGCGGAAGTCGATGCTCCGCTGCACGGCCACTCGCGCGGGATCGTGTCCCTCGTCGAGGAGCGGGCGCAGGCACTGCCCCTCGAGGGTGCGGAAGCGCTCCTCGACGACCTTGGCGTCCCAGGCGTCGATGCGGCCGCGGTGCGTCTGCACGGTGTCGTAGCGGAGCGGCGAGACGAGACAGCCGAGGGCCGAGAAGGCGCCGGAGTGCGCGGGCACCACCACGCTCCCGATCCCCGCCTGCCGCGCCAGCGCCCCCGCGTGCAACGGGCCCGCGCCGCCGTAGGCGATCAGGGAGAACTCGCGCAGGTCGTAGCCGCGCTGCACGGACACCAGGCGGAGCGCGCGCAGCATGTTGGCGTTGGCCACCTCGACCACGCCGTGCGCCGCCTCGATCAGGCTGAGGCCGAAGCGCCGGGCGAGGGGCGTGATGACGGCCTCCGCGCGCGACGGGTCGAGGTGAATCGACCCGCCGTAGACGCGCTCTGGATTGAGATAGCCGAGGAGGATGTTGGCGTCGCTCACCGTGGGCTCCTCGCCCCCCTGCCCGTAGCACGCGGGCCCGGGCACGGCCCCCGCGCTCCGCGGCCCCACCTTGAAAGCGCCCGTTCCCTCGACGCGCGCGATGGAGCCGCCGCCCGCGCCGATGGACTCCACGGCGACCATGGGCAGCCGCGCCGGATAGTCGCCGAGCTTGCGCTGCCCCGCCGTCTCCGGCACGCCGTCGGCGATGAGGCAGACGTCCGTGGTGGTGCCGCCCATGTCGAAGGCGAGCGCCCGCGCGATGCCGAGGGCGCGCGCGGTGTGCGCGGCGGCCGCCACCCCGCCGGCCGGTCCCGACATGGCCATGCTGAGCGGGCGCGCCTTGGCCGCATCCACCGACATCATTCCGCCCGCCGAGTGCAGGAGATGGAGCGGCTTGCCTCCCGTGCGCCGGGCGAGATCGTCCAGATAGCGGGCGGCCAGCGGCATCACGGAGGCGTTGAGCGCGGTGGTGCAGCCCCGCTCGTACTCGCGGAACTCCGCGTTGATCTCGCTGGACACGGACACGTAGGGGAAGTGCGCCTCGAGGGCGAAGCGCAGCGCCTGCTCGTGGGCGGAAGCGGCATAGGCGTGCACGAGGCAGACCGCCACGCTCTCGATGCCCTCGCGCTTGAAGTCCTCCACGATGCTGCCGAGCTCCTCCAGGTGGAGGCGCGTCAGGACTGTGCCGTCGGGAGCCACGCGCTCCGTGATCTCCCGCCGCAGTCGCCGCGGCACGAGCGGCTCCGCCTTGGCGGGCAGATCGAGCCGGTAGAGATGGAGCCGGCTCATCCGCCCGATCTCGAGCACGTCGCGGAATCCGCGCGTGGTGATGAAGCCCACGGGGGCGCCGCGATGCTCGACGATGGCGTTGGTGACCATGGTTGTCCCGTGGGCGAGGGTGGCCCACGGCCCCGTGCGCGGGGCCAGGGTGGCGATGCCGTTGAGCACGCCCTCCGCGGGATTGGCGGGCGTGGTCGGCACCTTGCACGACTCCATCCGGCCCGCGGGATCCAAGGCCACGACATCCGTGAAGGTGCCGCCCACATCCACGCCGATGCGCACGCCCTCAGCCATGCCTCGCCTCTCTTTTGCCCTCGCCCCTCACGCGAGCACCATGAACGCGTCGGCGGGTAGGCTCACGTGCACGGTCTGCCCCGTGGCGAGGGGCAACGGCGCGGGCTCCGTCACGAACGCCCGCACCGGCTGGCCATCGCCGAGGCGCGCCGTCACAAGACGGTGTAGACGTAGGCCCACACCCCGATGTGGTACTCGCTGCGGATGGCCTCCTTGGCGAGCTCCTTCGCGTTGGGCAGCTTGGACATGTCGAGGGGCTGGACGAGGCCGTCCGAGATGTAGAGCCGGGCCACGTGGCTCATAGTGAAGGTCACGTCCACGAGCGGGTTGCCCTTGGCCACCCGGGCCTTGGCGAGGCGATCGATGGTGCCGCCTACCTCGAACTCCACGGGAATGCCCGTCTTGGCCGTGAAGCTCTTGGCCACGATCTTCTCGAGAGAGTCCTTCCAGTTGCCGCCCCACGCGCTGACCACGAGCGCATTCTGCGCCTCGGCCGCGGGGGCGGCGACGAGGAGGGCGACGAGCATCAGGACAGCCGCGCGCTTCAGCATGGCGTGTCTCCTCGTGTGGATTGCAGATCCGGCGTTCCGCCCGACGGGAGGCGTCGTTGCCCTGACGACGCTGAGCACTTTGCCTGAGCCATGGGAGCGGGTCAAGCCTTCCCGCGCGCGGCCAGCGAGCGGGCCGCGTCCGCGATGGCCTCCACGATGAAGTGATAACCCGTGCAGCGGCAGAGATGCCCGGAAAGCATCTCGCGGATGGCCTGCTCGCTCGGCGCAGGCTCGGCCTCGAGGAAGGCGCAGGCGCTCATGATGATGCCCGGCGTGCAGTAGCCGCACTGAAGCCCGTGCTTGGCCCGGAACGCCTCCTGCAGCGGATGGAGCTCCTCGGGCGACGGCGCCACGCCCTCGATGGTTCGCACCTCCTGCCCGTCGGCCTGCACGGCGAGCATGAGGCAGGCGCGGACGGGCTCGCCGTCCAGGAGCACAGTGCAGGCGCCGCACACCCCGTGCTCACACCCGACGTGGGTACCCGTCAGGTCCAGATCCTCGCGCAGGAACTCGGCCAGCGTCGAGCGCACGTCTACCTCGACCGCGTGCGCGGCGCCGTTGACGGTGACGGTGACCGCGCGCTTCATCGCGGCCTCCAGCAGCGACCGACGGCGGCGGCGAGCACGCGCTCGGCGAGGACGGCCGCCACCTTTCGTCGGTACTCCGCGGAGGCGTGGAGATCGCCGTCGGGGCTGAGCGCAGCGGCCGCCGCTTTCGCCGCCTCGGCCCGCCGGGCTTCCGTGGGCTCGCGACCGGCGAGCACGGCCTCGCCCGCCGCGCTGCGCACCGGCGTGCCGCCGACGCCGAAGAAGCCGAGGCGCGCGTGCGCTGTCGATCCCGCGCCGTCGAGGGCGAGCACGGCGACGCAGCCCACGAGCGCGAAGTCGCCGTGACGCCGGGCGACCTCCACGAAGCCCCAGCCCGCGCCCTCGGGCGGCAGGACGAACCGCGCGCCGGTAGCGAGCTCGGCCGGCGCGAGCGAGGTGGTGAGGGGCGCCAGGTAGAGCTGGTCCGCGGGAACCACGCGCTCGCCCTGCGCGCTTCGCGCCGTCACGCTCCCGTCGAGGCACAGGAGCAGCGCGGGCAGCTCGGAGGCGGGATCGGCATGGACGAGGTTGCCGACGGCGGTGCCGCGATTCCGAATGGGCGCGTGCGCCACCGAGGCGAGCACGTCGCGAAAGAGCGGCGAGCGCGTGCGCGCCCAACGCTCGACATCGCGCTGCCGGGCGAGCGCGCCCACGGTGAGCGCGCCCGCGGACTCGTCGAGGCCTTCGAGATCGCGGCACCGGTTGATGTCCACCAGGGCCGAGGGGCGCACGAGGCGGAGGGCGAGCATGGGGACGAGGCTCTGTCCGCCCGCCAGCACCTTGGCCTCGTCGCCGAAGCGCGCGAGCGAGGCCACGGCGTCGGCGGCATCGCGGGCCGCCACGTACTCGAACGGAGCGGGCTTCACTGCGGAGTCGCCGCCTCCAAGAGCCCCAGCACCGCGGAGGGGCCGAGCGGAGTGCGCGTGACGCGTACGTTGAAGGGGGCGAGCGCGTCCTCCACGGCATTGGCGATGGCAGCGGGCGGCGAGATGGCGCCGCCCTCGCCGATGCCCTTGATGCCGAGGGGATTCCGCGGCGACGGGTACTCGAGGTGCACCGTCTCGATGGGCGGCAGCTCCATGGCCGTGGGCACCAGATAGTCCATGAAGGTACCGGTGAGGAGCTGCCCCTGCTCGTCGTACACCATCTCCTCGAGGAGCGCGCCACCCACCCCCTGGGCAACGCCGCCGTGGATCTGGCCCTCCACGATCACGGGGTTGATCAGCTTGCCGCAGTCGTGCGAGACGAGATAGCGGAGGAGCTTGACGCTGCCCGTGCCCGCATCCACCTCTACGTGGGCCACGTGGACGGCGCTCGTGTACGTCACCGTGGGCTGATGGTGGTACACCGTCGCCTCGAAGTCGGGCGAGGCGACGCCGGGCTTCGCGAAGGTGGGAATGGCGGCCTGGATCACGCGGCCGAGGGGAATCGCGGTGGCGGGAGCGCCGCGCACGGAGACGGTGCCGTCGGTGATGTCGATGTCGGCGGGCGCCGCCTCGAGGAGAGCGCCCGCCGCCTCGGCGATCTTGTCGCGCACCCGGCCCGCCGCCACGTGGATGGAGCTTCCCGCGTTGACGGCGCTCCGCGAGGCGAAGGTCCCCACCCCGAAGGGAATGGCCGCGGTGTCGCCGCCCACCACGGTGACCCAGTCGAGGGGAATGCCGAGGGCATCGGCGGCGATCTGGGCGAAGGCCGTCTCGTGCCCCTGCCCCTGCGAGCACGCCCCTGTGGCGACCACCGCGTGTCCCGAGGGATCGAGCCGCACGGAGGCGCCCTCGTAGGGGCCGATGGCCGTGCCCTCCACGTAGCCCGACAGGCCGACGCCGCGGTACACGCCGCGGCCGCGCAGCTCCGCCTGCTCGGCGCGCAGCGCCTCGTAGCTGACGGCGGAGAGGGCCGCCTCCAGCCCCGCCTTGAAATCGCCGCTGTCGTACACGAGGCGGTTGCCGTCGCGATACGGCAGGTCGATCTCGTACGGCATGTCCGACTCGGTGAGGTAGTTCCGCCGCCTCAGCTCCGCCGGATCCATGGAGAGCGCGCGGGCCAGACGGTCCACGATGCGATCCATGGCGAAGACCGTCTCCGGCCGGCCCGCCCCGCGATAGGGCGCGTTGGGCGTCTTGTTGGTGACCACGCCGCGGCACTCGACGCGGAGATTCGGCACGCGATGGGGGCCCAGGAGATGCGCCACGGTGTTGTAGGGCAGCACGATGCCCCAGGAGTTGTAGGCGCCGAGATCGAGCCAGATGCGGTCGCGCACGGCGAGCATGGTGCCGTCGCGGCGCGCGGCGATCTCGATGTCGTGCACCTGGTGCCGGGCGTGCGCAGCCGACATCATGTGCTCGCGGCGATCCTCCGTCCACTTCACGGGTCGCCGAGCGGTGATGGCCGCCACCGGGATGAGGAGATCTTCCGGGTAGCCGTTGGCCTTGGTGCCGAAGCCGCCGCCCACGTCGGGGGCGATGACGCGGATCTTGTGCGGAGGCAGGCCGAGCGCAGCCACGAGGCCTTGCTGGAGGAAGTGGACCACCTGCGTCGAGTTCCAGGTGGTGAGCGAGCCGTCGCGGACATCCCACTGCGCGACCACGCCCCGCGTCTCGATGGGCATGCCCACATAGCGCTGGATCTCTAGGCGCTCGCGCACCGTCACGTCCGCGGCGGCCACCGCGGCGTCCGCGTCGCCGAAGCCGGTCTGGAAGTAGACGGCGACGTTGTCCTGCCACTCGGGATGGATCACCGGCGACCCGGGCTCGGCGGCCGCCACCATGTCGGTGACCACGGGCAAAGGCTCGTACTCGACCTCGACCAGCTCGCAGCCGTCCTCGGCCACCGCGCGGCTCTCCGCCAGCACCATGGCCACGATCTCCCCGACGAAGCGGACCCGGTCGCGCCCCATGGCGAGCTGCGGCACTTGCTTCATGCTGACGGCCACACGCGCGGCGAGCCCGGGCGGGATGGCGCCAAAAAAAGGCAAGGGCTTCATCCAGCGCTCCAGGTCGGCGAAGGCGAAGACGTGGGCGACGCCGCGCAGGCGCCGCGCCGCCTCAGCCTTCACGGAGCGGACGACGGCGTGGGCGTAGGGACTCCGCACGAAGGCGGCATGGAGCATGCACGGCAGCTTGATGTCGTCGACGTAGCGGCCGTCGCCGCGGAGAAAGCGAGGGTCTTCCTTGCGAAGAACCGATGCTCCGAAGAGTTTCGCGCCCATGGAACCGCACGACGATATCAACAGTTTCGCGGCGTGTCTAGCCTCGCGCCATCACGCTTGCCCTCACCGTTGCGCCGCCGCGATGCGGCTCTCTGGGTCACGAACTCATTGCGCGAGGCGGGCGGACTCCCCACCCGTCGTCAAGCAGCAATTTCGCGTCGGCGGGGCCGGGCCGCATCGTAGAGGGTGTCGGTCTTGAGCATGGCGACGAAGATCGCCAGCAAGCGATCCGCCACACCCCGCAGCGCGCGG
>JBKOVG010000270.1:0-30051 GCA_046723845.1 Candidatus Methylomirabilota bacterium
TCGCAGCCCTGCGGGCTGCGCGCAGGACGAGGGGGTCCCACTCCGCTTGAGCGCACCCCTCCCCCCGACGCCACCCGGCCGGTTGCACGTGCAGCGTTGGTGAATAGGCCGGGCTAGCGGCCCCCGCGATCAGCGCGGGCGGAGCTCGCCCGTGCCGATCTGCACCGCCTCCACGTCGAGCTCGTGCTCGATGCGGTGGAGGATCTCGTCGCTGATCTCGCCGCGGTCTCGCAGGCTGATGACGCGCAGTCGCTCCGCGGTGAGGGCTTCGTGCCGGAGCCGCCGGAAGGCACCCACGTCCTCCATGGTGCTCTGGCCGTCGCCGCCGCCCAGGGCCGAGGCGTGCGCCCGGCGTTGCATGTAGCGCGCGCGCAGCTGCTCGAGATGCGCGGGCCGCGCCCAGGCCTCCCCCGCGAGCTGCTCGAGGCGGGCGAGGGCTGCCTCCACCGCCGCGTCGCGCGCGCGCAGCTCCTCGTCGGCCAGCGCAGAGTCGTCCCGGAGACCGAGGCGGCGCAGGAGAGGAGCGAGGGTCAGTCCCTGCAGTACGAGGGTGACGATGATCACGCTGAAGGTGAGGAGAATGATGTCCTCGCGGAAGGGGAAGGGCGCGCCGCTCGCGGTGGCCAGGGGGAGGGCGAGCGCGGCGGCGAGAGAGACGATGCCGCGCATGCCGATCCAGCCCATGAGGAAGACGCGCGGCCACTCGGGCGCCGAGTCGCGGCGCAGGGCCGCCGCGATCAAGCGCGGCAGCCCGATGGCGAGGGGAATCCAGACCATGCGCACCGCGATGGCCACCCCGCTGATCACCGCCGCCTGCACGACGAGCGGCTTGAACTCCCCGGGGCCGACGGCGGGGCGCAGGGAGGCGAGCTGGAGACCGATCAGGATGAAGAGCACGCCGTTCAGGAGGAAGACGAAGACCTCCCACACCGCGCGCGCCTGGAGCCGGGTGGCGGGAGCGACCGCTTCGCTCAGGTGCTGGCGCAGGTAGAGCCCTCCCGCCACGCAGGCGAGCACGGCCGAGACGTGGAGGCGCTCGGCGATGATCCAGCTGATGTACGGCGCGAGCAGCGTCGCGAGCACCTCGGTGAAGCTGTCCTCGGTCAGGGCCAGCGCGCGGCGCGCGACCTCCGCCACCGCGAGGCCCACCGCCACGCCTCCGACCGAGGCCAGCACGAAGAGCTTGAGTCCGTCGCTCACGGAGAAGGCGCCGGTGACGACGGCGGCCACCGCCGCACGATAGAGCACCAGCGCGGTGGCGTCGTTGACGAGACTCTCCCCCTCCAGGATCACCACCACGCGATGGGGAATGTTGAGACGGCGCCCGATGGCGGTGGCGGCGACGGCGTCGGGCGGCGAGACGATCGCGCCGAGGGCGAGGGCCTCCGGCCAACCCATGCCGGGAATGATCCAGTGCGCCGCCGCGGCCACCGCGGCCGTGGTGGCCGCCACCAGGCCCACCGCGAGAAAGCTGATGCTTCGCAGGTTGGCGCGGAAGTCGCGCAGGGAGGTGAAGTAGGCGGCCGACCACAGGATGGGTGGCAGGAAAATCAGGAAGACCATGTCGGGATCGAGCAGGAGCACGGGCATCTTGGGCAGCATGCTGAGGGCGAGGCCGCCCAGGACGAGCAGGATGGGATAGGGGAGGAGGAGGTTGCGCGCCAGCGTGGTCAGGACGAGCACGGCCACGAGCAGGACGACGGCGATCTCGAGGTTCTGGATGCTGGCCATTTCCTGGACGCTCATCGTAGCAAAGCCCGGCGGGGTTCCCGAGACGGGGAAGGAGTCAAAAGGAAGTGGACGCGCCTCCGCTAGGCGTGACCGGCGAGGCGGGTCACCGCCGCCGCCAGGCGCCGGGGATCGAGTGGCTTGGAGAGATGCATGGTGTAACCGGCGGCGCGGGTGCGCTCCTCGTCCGCCTCCATGGCGTAGGCGGTGAGGGCGAGGGCGGGCACGTTGCCGCCCCTGCGGCTACGGATCTCGCGCATGAGCTGGAGGCCGTCCAGTCCCGGCATGCCGAGATCGCTCACGAGCACGTCGGGCAGCTCGGAGGTCATGGCTTCCAGCGCCTCCGTTCCCGAGCGCGCGGTGGTCACCCGGGCGCCGTACTGCTCCAGCGCCACCGCAGCGAGCTTGAGGGAGTCGGCGTCGTCGTCCACCACGAGCACGCGCACGCCGCCGAGGGAGACGGGCTCCGTCACCTCCTCGGTGCCGGAGGCGCGGGCGCGGCCCGGCGCGGCGACGGGCAGGCGCACGGTGAAGGTGGCCCCCCGCCCTTCCCCCTCGCTCGCCGCCTCCACCGTGCCCGCATGCAGCTCCACGAGGCGGTGCACGATGGCGAGGCCCAGGCCGAGGCCGGCTTGCGAGCGCGTGGTCGAGGTGTCGGCCTGGCGGAACTTCTCGAACACGTAGGGCAGGAATTCGGGGCGGATGCCCCGCCCGGTGTCGGAGACCTCGAGGACGGCTTCCTGTCCGCGGCGCTCGATGCGGATGGCCACGCGGCCTCCCGGGTCGGTGAACTTGATGGCGTTCGAGACCAGATTGCTCACCATCTGCTGGAGGCGCGCGAAGTCCGCTTCCACGTGGATGGGCGCCACCTCCGCGGTGATGGCGAGATCGATCTGGCGGGCCAGGGCGGGCGCGCGCAGCGCCTCCGCGGCGGCCTGGGCCACGTCGATCAGGTCGATCACGTGCCGCTCCAGCACGAGCTTGCCCGTGATGATCCGCGACACGTCGAGCAGGTCCTCGATGAGCTGGGCCTGGATGCGCGAGTTCCGATCGATGGCCTCCAGGCCCCGCTTGGCCGTCTGGGGATCGAGCTTGCCCGTCTGGAGCAGGTTGACCCAGCCGAGCATGGCGTTGAGCGGCGTGCGGAGCTCGTGGGAGAGGGTGGCGAGGAAGTCGTCCTTGGCCCGGTTCGCCTCCTCGGCCTGGGTCCGCGCCATGCGTTCGCGGCTCAGGAGCTCGGCGCGCGCCTGCTCCACACGCCGCCGCTCCGTCACGTCGGTGGCGAGGAGCATGCGGGCGCGATAGTCCCCGAAGCGGATGGGCGCGGCGGTCAGCTCCACCTCGAGGGTCGACTCATCGTTCGTGTGGTGCCGCCACACGCCGAGCTGCCCATGCACGTCGCTCACCGCGCGGGCCTTGAAGCTCTCGACCTCGCCGGGGAGCAGGAGATCGCCGATGGTCATGGCGAGGAACTCGTCGCGCGAGTAGCCGTAGCGCAGCACGGCGGTGTCGTTGACGGCGAGGATGGACAGCGACTCTACGTCGAAGACCCAGGCGGGGAGCGGCGTGCGCTCGAAGAGCTGGCGGTGGCGCGACTCCGACTCGCGGAGCGCCTCCTCCGCGCGCCGGAGGCGGATGAGGGCGCCCACGGTGGCGATGAGCACGGGGGGCTCCACCGGCTGGGTCAGGTAGCTGTCGGCCCCCCCTTCTAGGCTGCGTACGGTGTCCTTGCTGTGCACGAAGGTCGCCGACACCTGGAGCACGAGGATGGAGGCCGTCTCGGGATCACTCTTGATGCGCCGGCAGACCTCGTAGCCGCTGATGTCGGGCAGCTTCACGTCGAGAACCACGAGGTCGGGCCGCTCGCTGCGCAGCAACCGAAGAGCCTCCTCGCCCGTGCTGGCCTCCTGTACCCGGTAGCCGGCCTGCGCCAGCACGCGGGCGATGGCGTAACGATTCGAGATCTCGTCGTCGACGACCAGCACGAGCCCGAGGGGGGAGGCCGTCATAGCCTGAGCCCCGCCTTCGCCCACGTGCCCTGGATGAGGGCCACCGCGTCCTCGCGCGAGGTCTGGTCCTTGGAGAGCACGGCCACCGCGCGCTGCTCCAGCCCGGCGCGTTCCTCGGGATCGAGGGACTTGGAGGTGACGACCACCACTGGGATGTGGGCGGTGAGGGGATCCTCCTTGAGGCGCCCGAGCACGTCCGCCCCCGAGACGTCGGGCATGGAGAGGTCGAGGAACACGATGTCGGGGCGCAGATCTCGCGCCGCCTGGAAGCCGTCGGTGCCGTTGGGCATCTCGGTGATCACGCACGGCACATGGCTCAGGAGACGCTTGAGCACGTAGCGCGCCACGTCGTCGTCGTCGATGATGAGCGCCTCCGGCACGCGGCCCTGGCCGGTGAGCCGTTCCATCTCGCCGAGGAGCCAGCTCCGCGTCACCGGCTTGAGCCCGTAGGCGTCCGCGCCCAGGGCGAGGCCCTTGCGCTGGTCGTCCACGCTGCTCACCACGATGACGGGGATGTGCTTGGTCGCCTCGCGGCTCTTGAGGTCAGCGAGGAACTTCCAGCTGTCCTCGCCCTCCAGGAGCACGTCGAGGACGATGAGGCGGGGCGTCTCCACGGCGAGAGCGCGACGGGCATCCCGCAGGGAGCGCGCGGGCACCATGCGGAAGGCGGAATCGCGGAGGTAGCGGTCGTAGATGGTGAGCGCGCGCGGATCGTTCTCCACGACGAGGATGGGACGCCCCGGCCGCTCTGAGCTGACGATCACCTCGTCCTCTGTCGCCGTCTTCGTCCGGGGCACGTAGGTGCAGGGAATGACCGCGGCGAACGTGGAGCCCACGCCGACCGTGCTGCGCACGGTCACTTGCCCGCCCAGGAGCTCGGCGAGCCGGCGCGACAGGGGCAGCCCGAGGCCCGTCCCCTTGATCCGGTGCTGCAGCGGGTTCTCCACCTGGACGAACTCCTCGAAGATGCGCTCCTGCTCCTCCGCCGCGATGCCGATGCCCGTGTCGGCCACCTCGAAGCGGACGGTGTCGGCCTCGGGATCATGGACGGCGCGCACCCGCACCTCGCCCCGCTCCGTGTACTTCAGCGCATTCGAGATGAAGTTGCGGAGGACCTGCGAGACCTTGCCCTCGTCGGTGTAGAGGGGCGGGAGGCCGTCCGCGGGCTCGAAGACGAGGGCGAGCGACTCGTTCACGAGGAGAGGGCGGAGCATGCCGCGCAGGGCGCCGAACATGTTCTCCACCTCGAACTCCACAGGGCGGACGATGATCTTGCCCGCCTCGACCTTGGCGAGGTCGAGGAGGTCGTTGACCAGCTCGGTGAGCGCGCTCGCCCCCTGCCGGATGAAGGTGACCTGCTTCGCCTGCTCGGGGGTGAGTGGTCCGTCGGCCCGGTCGAGGAGGAGATGGGACAGGGCCATGATCGAGTTGAGCGGCGTGCGGAACTCGTGGCTCATGTTCGAGAGGAACCGCGACTTGAGCTCGTCGGCGCGCCGCAAATGGTCCGCCTTCTCGTCGAGCTCGGCATAGAGGGCGACCACGCCGCGATTGGTGTCCTCCAGCTCCCGGTTGAGGTGCTCGAGCTCATCCTGGCGCCGCCGCAGCTCGTCGAGCGCGGTGATGAGCTCCTGGTTTTGGCGTTGGATCTCCTCCATCGGTCCGCGGGGCACCTCGCGCGCAAGCTCCTCGCCGAGCACCGCCACGCGGGCGGGACCCAGCACGGCAGAGCCGGGAGGAAGGAGCTTCCGCAGCACGATCTGGGTCCCCTGGCCGGGCGCGGAGGTGATCTCGAACTGGTCCATGAGCCGCCGAGCTCCGATGATGCCCAGGCCCATGCCGGTGGAGGATCGATACCGCCCCTCGAGGATCTCCGAGAGGCAGGCGATGCCCGGCCCCTGGTCGGACACCACGATCTCGAAGAGCTGGGGCGCGGTGCGGCCCTCCACCCCGAACTCCACCTTCCCGCCCCCCGCGTAGCGGAAGGCGTTACGCGCGATTTCCGACACCGAGGTGGCGATCCGCGTCTGGTCCTGCGACTCGAAGCCGAGGAGCCGGGCGATCTGGCGGGCGCGCTGCCGGGCGAGGACGATGTCGTCCTCGAACTTCAGGGCCACCGTGAGCACACGCAGGCTCACCGCGAGGCCCGCTTGGCTACCACCACGGTCGCGTCGTCGCGCTCGCGGGTGAAATCGCGATAGAGGACGGCGGCGATCAGGCTCGCGTCGCGGCTCGCGATGCCCGGGTAGGCGTCGAGGCTCCAGTGGCTCACCAGGCCGTCCGAGCTGAGCACGACGAGGGAGGTGGACGTCCACGGGTAGGTGAACTCGGACATGGTGCGGGCGGCGTGGCCCAGGGTTCCGTTGTGGGACACCATGTTGCGGCGCCCGCTGTCCGCGAGCACGGTACCTACGATGTTGCCCACGCCCGCGAAGGTGATCACCTCGCCCTCGCAGTCGATGTCCGCCACGCCCACCGCGGCTCCCCGCGTGCTGCGCAAGGCATCGTGAAGGAAGCGGAGGATGGATGCCGGCCCTTCCGCGGCGCGCTCCTGGAAGATTCGCACTGCTTCCCGGGAGGCTTCCGCGGCGTCGGGCCCGTGGCCGAGGCCGTCGGCGAGGAGGAGGGAGGCGCCCGAAGCATCCGGCGTCGTGGCCCAGGCGTCGCCGCAGATGGTTTCCCCGGGCTTGGGCACGCTCACCCCGCCCACCTCCAGAGGCGAGCGATGCGGGATGGCCCGTCGCGTCTGCCAGATGCGGGCGAGCACGGCGGTACCGCGTCCCGGCTGGGAGTAGATGTCGTGGACGTCGGCCATGCGTGCGATGGCGCCGAGGCCCGTCCCCGTCGTGCCCGATCGGGAGACGCCGTCGATGCGGCTCTCGGCGAGATTCGAGATGCCGGGACCCTTGTCGAGGGCGAGGAGCTCGATGCCGCACTCGCCGTCCTCCTGGAGTGGGCGGAGCAGGACCTCGCCCCCCTTGCCGTGCTTCACGATGTTGGTCGCCGCCTCCGTGGCCACCACGGCGACCCGACCCAGGGTCGTCTCGTCGAAGCCGAGCTGCTTCGCCATGGCGGTCGCGGCGCGACGGACCTCGCCGGGCTGTGTCGCGTCCACCACGGGAACCACGGCCGTCTCGATCATGACGTCCATCTGGCGATGGTGACCTTCGTCCCCTCCCCAGGGCGGGATTCGATGGCGAACTCGCTCGAGAGGCGGCGGGCGCCTCCGAGCCCCAGGCCGAGTCCGTTTCCTGTCGTGTAGCCGTCCTTGAGGGCGCGTTCGACGTCCGGGATGCCCGGCCCCTTGTCCTCGAAGGTGAGCCGGAGGCCTCGGCGGCCGCCGTCCTGGAGGCCCTGAATCCGCACGGTGCCGCCCCCGCCGTACTCGAGAGTGTTGCGGGCGAGCTCGCTGGCGGCCGTCACGATCTTCGTCTGGTCCACGAGGCTCAGCCGGAGGTCGACGGCGGCGGCCCGCACCGCTTGGCGGATCAGCACGATGTCCTCCGATGACCGGAGGGACAGCGTGTCATCCCTGGGCATCGGCACCCGCGGGGTGGGCGACGGCCTCAGGGCCGGCCCCGTTGACGTCACTCTTCGAGAGCGAACGGCGAAGGATCTCCATGCCCTTCTCGACGTTGAGAGCGGTGCGCACGCCGGGGAGGGCGAGGCCTAGCTCCACGAGGGTGATGGCCACCGCCGGCCGCATCCCCACCACCACCGTCTCCGCGTCGAGCACTCGGGCAATCGCCGCGATGCTCCCGAGCATGCGGCCGATGAAGGAGTCGACCACCTCGAGGGTGGAGATGTCGATGAGGACGGCGCGGGCCCGCACCTTGACGATGCGATCGGCGAGATCCTCCTGCAGCGTCATGGCGAGCCGGTCGTGCATGTCGACCTGCACGGTGACGAGGAGGTACTCCCCCATCTTGAGGATCGGGATGCGATCCATGGCGGCCTCAGGCGGGGCGCTGAGGGGAGCGGGTGACGGCGAGGCCGTTGCGCTGCAGCGCCACCGCGAAGGCGCCGGCCAGCGTGGCCTTGCTCGTCACGTCGCCCAGGTCCACTCCCAGGTGCACGATGGTCTGCGCGATCTGCGGACGGATCCCGCTGATCAGACAGTCCGCTCCCATGAGCCGGGCTGCGGCCACCGTCTTCAGGAGATGCTGGGCGACCAGGGTGTCCACGGTGGGCACGCCGGTGATGTCGATGATGGCGATAGAGGCGCCCGTCTCCACGATGCGTGTGAGGAGCGATTCCATGACGAGCTGGGTCCGCTCACTGTCGAGAGTGCCGATCAGGGGCAGGGCGAGAATGCCCTCCCACAGCTCGACCACCGGGGTGGAGAGCTCGAGCATGTTGCGCTGCTGGCGCTGAATGAACTCTTCCCGGCCCTTCTGGAAGACCTCGGTCGTGTAGAGGCCGAGCTTGTCGACGAGCGCGGTCAGGGCCCTCAGCTCGGTCGCGAGAGCGGGAGCGTCCTTGGCAAGCTCGCGCTGCAGCCGGGCGAAGAGGGGCTCCTTGAGCGAGAATACGAAGGTCGCCGTCTCCGAGGGAGAGAAGCCCTGGCGCGCGCGGGACTCGGAGACCAAGGCGAGGAAATCGCGGACGTCCTGCCAGGCCGCTCCCTTGATGTCGGCCACATCGGCCCCGGACCGGAGGGCCTGGGCGACATTCTGCAGGAGCTCCCGGGACTGCTCCTGGAGCTCCGCCTTCTGCATCAGGTCGGGCCGGGAGGTGACTGAGGTCAGCTGCGCCTGTACCCAGTCCTGGAGGATCTCGGCCTCGTACTTCTGGATCAGGTCCGCGCTTTTGCTGGCCACTGGCATGCCCGTCTCCCTGTGCTAGGACGGCAGGAGCCGTCGATGTGAAAACTGCGTGAGAGAGTCGATCCAGAGCATGGGGCCGGAAAAAATTTTCCGCTGAGGCCCGCGCAAGCTCACTCCATCGAGGTGCCGCCCCCGCCACCTGCTGCGTGAGCGAACATCACAAGCACCCCGTCGTCACGTCGTCAAGAACACAGCGGCACCCGCTCTGGCGAGCTCGAGAGCCCGCCCGGCGGGAGTCGCGCGGCCGTCGATCGTCTACTTCGTCTTGGCGGCCTTAGGCTTGGCCGGTCCGTTGTCCTTCATGGACAGGTCCACCGAGATGGTGTCGCCCTTCTTCACGTCGGCGAGAGCGGCCGGCGGGAAGTGCACGATCATCGTCCCCTCGGGCGTCTTCACGTGCACCCAGCCCGTCTTCGCGCTCACGCTGGTGACCGTCCCCTCCATGGAGTGCTGCCCCGTCATCTGGTCCGACTGCGCCGCGGCGGCCCCTACGCTGGCCACCAGCATCGCCGCCGCTGCTGCCACTGCACGTACGCTCTTCATCTGGTGTCTCCCTCTGTCCGGCGGTATCCGCTAGGCGACGCGGCGCGCCGCGGGCGGACGGTAGATCTGCTCACCACGCGCGTTCCGCCACTCCCGCTCGAAGTACTCGGCGTCCTCGTCGGAGCGCGGCGTCACGCCCATCACGATGCCGCCTTCCTTGATACCCGTCTCGTAGATCCTGGCTCGCTCCTCGGGAATGCCCGAGCCCACGAGGGCTCCCACGAGGGCGCCGACCGCGCCGCCCGCTCCCGCGCCAGTGAGGGCCGCCGCCAGCGGACCCATGGCGAGGATCGGAAGACCAGGAACTGCGAAGCCGGCGGCGGCGAGCCCGAGCAGCAGGGCGCCCAGCCCGCCACCGGTGGCGGCACCGATGCCCGCGCCCTCGGCGGCCTTGCTGCCGAGCTCCGTGGTGGTGGCCGTCTTGGGGAAGTGACGCTTCCGTGCCTCGTCCGACATCAGCAGGCTGACGTCGTCCTTGCCATATCCGCGACTGGTGAGGCAGCCGTACCCGCGCTCGGCCGCCTCGCGGTCGCGAAACATGCAGGTCATCATCTGCCGGGACCTCTCATCTGTCATTGCACGCCTCCTTCAGGCTCTCGTGCTGCGTTCAACCTCGGATGTAGGGATGCGATCGGTTATTTCGCCGACGAGATCTTCTTCATGCCGAGCCCGACAGTGATGCTGTCCCCAACCTTGACGTTGTCGAGCGCGGGAGGCGGGAAGTGCAGCTTCATCCGCCCCTCGGGTGTCTTCACGTCCACCCAGCCCTTCTTCGCGTCCACCTTGGTCACTTCGCCGTCCATCGTGTGCACGCCGTCTTTCGACGCCATCTGCGCCGAGGCGGTGCCCACGAAGGGGGCAAAGGCCAGGAGCGCTGCCAGTGCCAAAGTCTTCATGGTGTGTCCTCTCTGTCGCGTGGATCGATGCGCGAGCCTACCGCCGCTCCTGCTGATTGCCCCGGTCGTCGCGGCCCTCCTGCTGGCCCCGACCGCCGCCCTGCTGCCCGGGGCGCTGCCCCCCTTGCTGCTTGCCGCCCTGGCCGGGCTGCTGGGTCGGCTGATCAGGCTGCTGGCCGCCCTGCTGCCCGGGGCGCTGCCCACCCTGCTGCTGACCCTGCTGGTCACGATCCTTTTCCATGATCCAATCTCCTTTAAGAGGTAGGTGTGTGTGACTGTGCTGCTGGAGAGAGACAAGGCAACGCGTGTGCCACGACGATGCGGGATCGTAAGTACCGAGAAGTGCGACGCGATCTTGGGGATTGTCATATCGGCCGACGGAGCCTGCTCTCTTCTTACCGAGTCGGCTCTTCTCGGATGGGGTCAAGCGACGCGAGCTTGACACCCGCCGCACGCACTGGCTTACTCTGGCGACGCCACGCGCGCCCGATCCTCGAGGGCCCGAGGTTTGAGCACGCGCGACGCACATCCGCCCAAAGGAGACATCGATGAAGGAGCGCATGGTCTATCTCAACGGCTCTCTCGTTCCGGAGAGCCAGGCGACGATCTCCGTCTTCGACCGCGGCGTGCAGTACGGCGATGCCGTCTACGACGCGGCGCGCACCTTCGGCGGGCGGCCTTTCAAGCTCCGCGAGCACATCGACCGCCTCTACCGCTCCTGCAGCTACACGCGCATGCCACTGCGCCTGACCGCCGACGAGATGGAGAAGCAGACGCGCGAGGTGCTTGAGCACAACCTGCCCCTCTCCGGTCCCGATGGCGAGGCCATGATCTGGTGGAGCGTCACCCGCGGGGTAAGCTCCGTCTCGCGCTTGATCGGAGAGAGCCAGGACGCCACCGTCATCATCTACACCTTTCCCGTCCCCTTCAAAGCTTTCGCCAAGTGGGTCGGGCGCGGCGCCCGCGTGGTCACCTCGGCCACGCGGCGCACGCCGGCGCAGTGCCTGGATCCGCGCGCCAAGATCTCCAACCGCATGAATCACATCCTCGCCGACCTGGAGGCGAAGGCCGCGGACCCGGAGGCGTACAGCCTCATGCTGGACATCAGCGGAAACGTGGCCGAGAACAGCACGGGCAACTTCTTCTTCGTGCGCGACGGCACCGTCTGCACGTCGGGGGCGAGCATGGCCCTGGAAGGCGTGACGCGGGGAACCGTCTTCGAGCTCGCGCAGGCGGCGGGCATTTCCGTGGCCACGGGCGAGTTCCCGCTCTTCGACGTCTACCTGGCGGAGGAGGCCTTCCTCACCGCGACGTCATTCAGCATCCTTCCCGTGGCCAGCGTCAACGGCAAGGCCATGGCGGCGGGGGCGCCGGGGCCGGTGACCCAGCTCCTGACCAAGCGCTGGAGCGAGCTCGTGGGCATCGACATCGTGGCGCAGGCGCTGGCTCATCTGACGTAGAGCGGCTCGCCGGAGGGGCCGCGCGTCGTCCGCGCGATGGGGCCGGGGAGCCTCCTACGAGGAGAAGATACGGCGCGAGCGCGCGGCGGGGCGGAGCGCGGACGACGCCGAGCAGCTGGTGGAGACGGTGGATCAGGAGCGGGCGGCCTTCATCAAGCGGTACTTCGCGCGGGAGTGGCCGAACCGGCCGCTCTACGATCTCATGCTCAACGCGGCCATGGGCGACGAGCGTGCGGTGGAGACCATCGCGCGGGGCATCGGTGTCTTCGGCGAGATGCCGGCGGCCGATGTCGCGCGGCCGGTGAGCTGAGGCGCCGCCTCAGTAGGGGACGTCGATCAGGCGGTCCGTCCCCTCGCGCATGTCCCGCTCGAGGAGCTCGCGCAGCACGTGGGCGAGCGGACCGGGCCGCCCGTCGCCGATGGGCTTCCGGTCCCACTCCACGATGGGCGCCACCTTGACGGAGCTGCCGATGAGGAGCATCTCCCGCGAGGCCCGCGCCTGGGCCACCGGGATGTCCACCACCTCGACGCCGCGCAGCGTCCCGCCCCCCAGGCCCCGCGCCAGCTCGAGCAGGCGGAGAGAGGTGCAGCCGGAGAGGATGTGGTCGAACTTCGGGTGCCGGAGCACGCCGTCCTCGCCCACGAAGGCCACGTTCATGTTCGAGCTCTCACCCACGTTGCCCGCCTCGTCCACGAAGACGCCGTTGTCGAGCCCGGCCTCCTGCGCCTCGACCTGCATGAGGATGTTCGGCAGGTAGTTGGTGCTCTTCGTCACCGCGTAGAGCGGGGGCTTGATGGGATAGGTCGTGGTCATGACGCGGAGGCCGCTCGTGTACCACGAGTCCGGATAGGCGAGGCCTCCGAAGATCATCACGAAGAAGCCCGGCTCCGCTCCCGGCGCGGGAGGCAGGCCGAGGCTGCCCGGCCCCGCGGAAATCCAGTAGCGGATGGAACCCTCGCGCTGGCCGCTCACCGCCGTGGTGTGCACGATGATGTCGCGCATCTCCGCGCGCGGGCAGGGCAGGGACAGGCGGGAAAGGGTCGCGGAGCGGAGGAAGCGGTCGAGATGCGCCTCGAGGTCGTAGATCTTGCCGTTGACGATGGCCGCGGTGTCGAACACGCCGTGGCCGCGGTGCACGATGTGGTCGTCGAAGGGCAGGACCATGAGGGCGGGATCGGTCACGATGCCGCCCAGCTGGCTCGAGTAGAAGGCCCCGTAGCGCACGGGCTGACGCGCCCGGAGCGCGCGGAGATGGGCCACGATCTCCTCGACCTGGAGCACGCGCGGCGCCGACGTCACGGCCATGGCCGGGCTCGCGCGATCAGCCGAGGACGAGCACGCCGCGGCCCACCGCGTCGGTCTCGATGTCCTCGTAGGCCCGGTTGATGTCGGCGAGCGGATAGCGCCGAGTGACGAGGCTCGTGACATCCACCAGTCCGCGCCCGACCCAGTCCGCGATCCGCGGCATGTCCTGGCGGGGATGGGCGGAGCCGTAGTAGCAGCCCCGGATGGTCTTCTCCATGCGCGTCAATACCACCGGCTCGATGGCCGCGGCCTCCCCAATGGGGGCGATGCCCACGATGACGGCGGTGCCGCGCTTGCGCAGCATGTCGACGGCCATCTTGCTCGTCGCCCCGCTTCCGTAGGCCTCGAAAGCGAAGTGGGCGCCTCCGCCCGTGAGGGCCTGCACGCGCGCCACCGCGTCCTCCGTGCGCGCGTTCACGGTGTGGGTCGCCCCGAACTTCTTCGCGAAGGCGAGCGCGGCTTCTTTGACGTCCACTGCGACGATGGTGGTGGCGCCGGCGAGCCGCGCGCCCTGGAGGACGTTGAGCCCCACGCCGCCGCAGCCGATCACCGCCACGCTGTCGCCGGGCTGGACCCGCGCGTTGAAGACGGCCGCCCCCACGCCCGTGGTGACGCTGCAGCCGATGAGGGCCATCTGGGGGAAGTCGAGGCGCGCGGGGGCGGGAATGCAACCCTGCTCCGGCAGCACCGCGTATTCCGCGAAGCAGGCGACCTTACCCATGTGTGCGCAGTCCTGCCCGGACTGGGTGTGCAGCCGCGAGGTGCTGTCGAACAGCTTGCCCGTGGTGCGCCCGTGCTCGTCGCAGAGATGCGGATGGCCGCTCTCGCAGGAGTGGCAGTGCCCGCAGTTGGGCACGAAGCTCAGGATGACCCGGTCGCCCGGCTTGACCATGGTCACCCTCTCCCCGACCGATTCCACGACGCCCGAGCCCTCGTGGCCGAGCACGGCGGGCAGGGCAATCGTCGCCTCGCCCTTCTGGAAGTGGAGGTCGCTCCGGCACACGCCGGCCGCCCTGATCTTCACGAGCACCTCGCCGCGCTTGGGCGGGTCGAGCTCGACCGTCTCGATCGAGTAGGGCTTGTTGACGTCGTAGAGCACGGCGGCGGTGATGCGCATGTGGGGGGCCTCCCGGCCTGGTCGTCTGAATTCCAGCGGCGGCCAGACTAGCGGAGACGGTGCCCATTGTCCAGCGTCGTGACCGGAGGCCCCACGCCCCCGGGGCGGCCTTGACACCCGCGGCGCCGGCTGGCTTACTCTGACGGCGCGCATGCGTGACCTCGCCGTCGACAACGCCGTGTCCGTGTTCGTGGAGCAACCGCTCGCCGAGGGGCTCGCCGCGCGACCCGCCCTCGTCACGCCGGAGGGACCGTGCACCTACGGCGAGCTGGCCGCCCTCACGGACCGGGCCGCCCGGGGCCTGCGGGAGCTGGGGGTGGAGGCGGAGCAGCGGGTGGCGCTCCTCATGCCCGACAGCGTCGCCTTCGCCGCCACCTTCTTCGGCGCGCTCAAGCTGGGCGCCGTCGCCGTCCCCCTCAACACGCGCCTCCCCGGCCCCACCCTGCGCTTCATCCTGGACGACAGCCGCGCCAAGGTGGTGGTGGCGGACCGCGCCCTCGCCGCCGCCCTGGGCGAGCCGGGGCGCGCACGGGTCCTCACCTTCGAGGAGCTGGGACAGCGCTCGGCGCCGGGGCCGCTCGTCGCGGAGCCGGTGGGCGGTGACGGCATGGCGTTCTGGCTCTACACCTCGGGGACCACGGGCACGCCGAAAGCGGCCATGCACTGCCACCGCAACCTCCTCGCCTGCCATCTCTACGCCGACGGCGTGCTGCGCGTCAGCGCGGAGGATCGCATTTTCTCCACCTCCAAGCTCTTCTTCGCCTACGCCCTCGGCAACGCGCTGGCCATTCCGCTCTTCGCGCGTGCCAGCGCCTATCTGCATCACACGTGGGCGGATCCCGCCACGGTGCACGACGTGCTGCGGAGCTACCGCCCCACCCTCTTCTTCTCCGTGCCCACGGTGTACTCGCACCTCCTCCGGGCCGAGCTGCCGCCCAAGGCCTTCCGCTCGGTACGCCAGTGCATCTCGGCGGGAGAGAAGCTGCCCGCGGAGATCCACCACGCGTGGTGGGAGCGCTTCGGCGTGGAGATCCTCGACGCCATCGGCGCCACCGAGACGATCTTCATGTTCGTGAGCAATCGCCCCGGGCAGAGCCGTCCCGGCTGCTCGGGCACGCCGTCGCCGGGGGTGGAGGTGCGCGTGCTCGATCCCGAGGGGCAGCCCGTGCCGGACGGCACGCAGGGCGTGCTGTGGGTCAAGACGCCGTCGGCGGCCATGGGCTACTGGAAGCGGCTCGATCATTCGCGGCGGACCTTCGTCGGCGACTGGTTCCGCACTGGCGACGTCTACGTGCGCGACGCCGATGGCTTCTACACCCACTGCGGCCGCGAGGACGACTTCTTCAAGGTGGCGGGGCAGTGGGTGGTGCCCGCCGACGTGGAGGCGGCCATGCTCAAGCATCCCGCCGTGCTGGAGGCGGCGGTGGTGGGCGCGGAGGAGGCCTCGGGCCTCGTCAAGACCTTCGTCTTCGTCGTGCCGAAGAACGGCGGCCCGGACGCCTCAGAGCTGACCGACGAGCTCCGCCGCCTCGCCGAGACCTCGCTGCCCCCGCATCAGCGGCCGCGCGAGATCCGCGTGGTGCGCGAGCTGCCGCGCACCGACACGGGCAAGCTCCAGCGTTTCCGGCTCAAGGCCCTCGTGGAAGCGCGTCGGTGACGGGCGCGGTGAATCGGTTCGACATCAAGGTGCGCTGGTCGGAGGCCGACCCGGCGGGCATCGCCTTCTATCCGCGCTTCTTCGAGTGGTTCGACATGGCCACGGAGGCGCTCTTCGAATCGCTGGAGATGCCGTGGCCGGTGCTCTTCCCACGCTATCGCGTGGTCGGGGTGCCCATCGTCGACGTGGGCGCCCGCTTCGCCTCGCCCGTGCGCTACGGCGACATCGTGACGATTCGGGCCAGTGTCGGCTACGTAAAGGAGAAGACCTTCCGCGTCGATCACGAGGTGTCGGTGGGCGAGCGGCACTGCGCCACGGGCTTCGAGGTGCGCGCCTGGGTCGCCCAGCCCGACGAGCCGGGCGGCCGGCTCCGCGCCAAGGCCTTGCCCATCGAGGTCGCCACCAAGCTCAGGGGAGAGGGAGGCGTGTACGCATGAAACCCGAGGTCGTCTACACGAAATCGGCGCCCAAGACGGGCTTCTCCGAGGGCATGGAGTCCCCCATCGCCCAGGGTGTGAAGTGCGGCCAGTTCCTCTTCGTCTCTGGGCAGGGGCCGCTGGATCCCGCCACCAAGGAGGTTGTCTCGCCGGATCTGGCCGAGCAGACGCGGGCGACGCTCGACAACATGCGCGCGGTGCTCGAGGCGGGCGGCACCTCCGTCGAGAACGTGGTCAAGGTCGGCGTGTTTCTGCGGGACATGGACGACTTTCCCGTGTTCAATCGGGTGTTCAAGGAATATTTCAAGGGCGTGCAGCCGGCGCGCACGACCGTCGAGGCAGCGGCGCCGCGCAAGGGCGTCAACGTCGAGATCGACTGCATCGCCTTCATCCCTTGAATGGGCGGGCGCCATCTCGCCATGCTCGTGGGCGCCGTCATCGAGTCGAAGCAGCGCTTCAGCGCCGCCGTGCACGCCTACGGGCCGTCGTCGGGGAGCGGCAACTACGTCATCTCCCTGACCGCGGAAGCTTAGCGGAGAGGGACCGCTTCGGGTATCCTGTGACGTCGAGCAGCAAGACTCCACGCTCCAATGAAGGAGGAAACTGATGAGGGCAGTGACACGTCGCAGATTCCTGGGTGGTGCCGCGGCGGCGGCCGCGGGGGCGGCGGTGGGCCCCTGGGTGCTCCGCGCCCACGCGCAGTCGGCACCGCTCAAGGTCGGCCTGGTCCTCCCCTATACGGGCGTGTACGCCGTGCTCGGCGAGAGCATCACGCAGGGCATGGAGCTGGTCTTCGCCCGCGAGAACTGGACGGTGGCCGGCCGCAAGATCGAGATGATCAAGGAAGACGACGAGATGAAGCCGCCGGTGGGCATCCGCAAGACGGAGAAGCTCATCGACTCCGACAAGGTCGACATCCTCACCGGTCCCGTGCACAGCGGCATCCTCCTCGGCATGCGGGACAAGGTGCACACGAGCCGGACCATCCTCATCGTGTCGAACGCGGGCGCCGACGACATCAGCCGCGCCAAGTGCTCGAAATGGATCTTCCGCACCTCCTTCTCGAACTGGCAGCCCAACTGGCCCATGGGACCGTGGGTGGCCAAGAACGTGTCGAAGGAGGTGTTCGTGGCCGCCCCGAACTACCAGGCCGGCAAGGACCAGATCGGCGCCTTCAAGGAGTCGTTCCTCGCCACGGGCGGCAAGGTGATCGGCGAGGACTATCCCAAGCTCGGCGAAACTGACTACGCCCCCTACCTGACCAAGATCAAGCAGTCGGGGGCGAAGGCGGTGTACGCGTTCTTCTCCGGCAGCGACGCGGTGGGGTTCGTGAAGCAGTTCGACGAGTTCGGCCTCAAGCAGTCGGTGAAGCTCACGGGGGCGGGTTTCCTCGTGGAGCCCGACGTGCTTCCCGCCCAGGGCAAGTCGGCCCTCGGCATCATCAGCGGCCACTTCTACACGCCGCTCCTCGACAACCCGACCAACGTGCGCTTCGTCAAGGAGTTCCGTGAGAAGTTCGGGGGCAAGATGCCGGACGGCTTCGCCTGCCAGGGCTACGATACCGCGGAGACCATCGTGCGCGCGGTGAAGGCGACCAGCGGCAACACCCAGGACAAGGACAAGCTGGTGGCGGTGATCGAGAAGACGGAGTTCGACAGCCCGCGCGGACACTTCCGCTTCGATCCCAAGACGCACAACGTGATCCAGCCCTACATCTACGTCCGCGAGGTGAGGGAAGTGGCCGGCGGCCTCAACAACGTCCCGATCGACAAGGTCGCCGACGTGAAGGACCCCGGCGCTGGCTGTACGCTCCCTGCCTGAGCCTGGACCGCGGAGGGGGACGGGAGCCGGAATGAGCCCGGCTCCCGCTCCCTAATCGCGTGCCCGTCGTCTCCGACGTCTTCGCCCAGGCCTTGAACGGCCTGGCCTACGGCGTCCTGCTCTTCCTCCTCTCCGTCGGACTCACCCTCATCTTCGGCATGCTCGACGTGGTCAACCTCGCCCACGGCTCCTACTACATGCTCGGCGCCTATGCGGGAGTGACCACGCTCATGGTGACGCAGAGCTTTTGGCTCGCCCTGGTGATCGCTCCGCTCGCCGTGGGGCTGGTGGGGGCCGTGGTGGAGCGGCTCTGCCTTCGTCCCCTCTACCAGCGCGGGCCGCTCGATCAGGTGCTGCTCACCTTCGGGCTCATCTACCTCTTCGAGGACCTTGTGAAGTGGATCTGGGGCGGGCGCATCCGTGGCCTTCCCGCTCCCGCCCTCCTCACCACCTCGGTGAACGTGCTGGGCGTCACCGTGCCCTTGTATCGCCTGTTCGTGATCGTGTTCGGCCTCCTCGTGGCGGTGGCCCTGTGGCTCCTCATCGAGAAGACGCGCCTGGGCGCCACCATTCGTGCGGGCGTCTTCGACTCGGAGATGGCGGCGGGCATGGGCATTCCCATCGACCGCGTGTTCACAGGCGTGTTCGCCTTCGGAGCGGCGCTCGCCGGACTCTCCGGCGTGATCGCGGGGCCGATCCTGTCCGCGTCGCCGTCCATCGGCGCGGTGATCCTGATTCCCGCCCTGATCGTGGTGGTGGTGGGCGGCCTGGGCAGCCTCAAGGGCTCACTGGTAGGCAGCCTCATCATCGGCCAGGCGGAGACGTTCGGGAAGGCGTGGCTGCCTGGCGCGTCGATGCTCATGATCTATGCCGTCATGGCTCTCATCCTCCTCCTCCGGCCCCAGGGGCTCTTCGGCAGGCCGCTCCGATGATGGCCCGCGGCCTCGGGATCGCGGTGGTGGTCGCCGCCATCGCCGTCCTCCCGCTGGTGGCGGGGCCGTATCCGGTCAAGCTCGTGCAGGAGATCCTGATCTGGGGCATCTTCGCCATGAGCCTCGATCTCCTCATGGGCTATGCGGGCATGGTGTCGTTCGGTCATTCTGCCTTCTTCGGCATCGGCGCCTATACCGCGGCCCTTCTCCTTCCGAAGTGGCCGGGGCTCCTCGCCGCCCTCGCTGCTCCCGCGCTCGCGGCGGCCGTCGGTGCCCTCGCCATCGGCTTCCTCTCCATCCGCGTGGGCGGCGTGTACTTCATCATGCTCACCCTCGCCTTCTCGCAGATGTTCTTCGCCCTCACCTTCCAGAACGCCTTCCTTGGGGCGGAGGACGGGATCACCAGCGTGCCGCGGCCGACGGTGCTCGGCTTCCCCATCACCTCGCTCGGGGCCTTTCACGTCTACCTGCTCGCTATCGTAGGCGCGGCCGCCCTCCTCCTCCATCGCGTGGTGCGCTCCCCCTTCGGCCACGTGCTGCGCGGCATCCACGACAACGAGGAGCGCATGCAGGCGGTCGGCTATGCCGTGAGGCGCTACAAGCTCCTCGCCTTCGTCATCGCGGGCACCGTGGCGGGGGTGGCGGGCTCTCTCTACACCCAGTTCGTCGGCTCCATCTCTCCTGACGCGTTTCTCTGGACCACCTCGGGTGAGGCGCTCCTCATGGTGATCATCGGCGGCACGGGCACGCTCAACGGGGCATGGCTCGGCGCCGCGGCCTTCATTCTCCTGCAAAGCCTGGTCAGCTCCTACACCGAGCGCTGGATGCTCATCCTCGGCCTCACCTTCGTGCTCTTCGTCCTCTTCGCCCCGGGCGGCATCGTGGGAGCGCTGCGCGGCCGGGTGGGCGTGCGCTCGTGACGACCACCCTCCTCTCCATCGAGGCGCTCACCCGCCACTTCGGCGCGCTCTCCGCACTGGCCGGCGTGTCCCTCGCTCTCGAGGTGCGCGAGCGCCGCGCTGTCATCGGACCGAACGGGGCGGGGAAGACCACGCTCTTCAACGTGATCACCGGCCAGCTCCCGCCGAGCGGCGGCCGCATCGTGTTCGATGGTCACCCCATCGCCGGCTTGCCGCCGCACGTGGTGGCCCGGCGCGGGGTGTCGCGTTCCTTCCAGCGCACCAACCTCTTCCCTCGTCTCCCCGTGCTGGAGAACCTGCGGCTGGCCGCGGCGGCGGGAGCGGGCGGCAGCTACGACCTATTCGGCCGGGTGGAGCGCGCGCCGGCGCCGCTGGCTCGCGCACGCGAGACGGCAGCGGCGGTGGGGCTCGCCGATCGATTGGGCGACCCGGCGGGGCGTCTCTCCTACGGCGAGCAGCGTCAACTCGAGGTGGGGGTAGCCCTGGCTACGCGGCCCAAGCTCCTCCTCCTCGACGAGCCGACGGCGGGAATGTCGCCGGAGGAGACGCAACGCATGACCCGCATGCTGGAGGGGCTGCCGCGCGAGGTGACCCTGCTCATCATCGAGCACGACATGGACGTGGTCGCCTCCCTCGCCGACCGCGTCACCGTGCTGCACTACGGCCTAGTGCTGACCGAAGGCACCTTCGACGAGGTGAAGCGGGATCCGCGCGTGTACGAAGTCTATCTGGGAAGCGACTGATGCTGGAGGTGGAGGACATTCACACCTACTACGGAGAGAGTCACATCCTGCACGGCGTCTCTCTCCGGGTGGGCGCAGGCGAGGCGGTGGCGTTGCTCGGGCGCAACGGGGCGGGAAAGACCACCCTCATCAGGAGCGTGGCCGGCTTCACCCCGCCCCGCGACGGCCGCGTCCGCCTCGACGGCGAGGCCATCCAGGCCTGGCCCGCCCATCGCATCGCCCGCCGGGGGCTCGCCCTCGTGCCGCAGGGACGGCGCATCTTCGCCCCACTCAGCGTGCGGGAGAACCTGCTCCTGGGCGCGCGCGGCGCCGCGTGGACCCTCTCGCGCGTGTACGATCTCTTCCCGCGCCTCCGCGAGCGGGCGGAGCAGTCGGCCGGCACGCTCTCCGGGGGCGAGCAGCAGATGCTGGCCATCGGCCGCGCTCTCATGACCAACGGGCGTATGCTGGTGCTCGACGAGCCGTCGGAGGGACTGGCTCCCGCCGTGGTGCGGGAGGTCGGACGCATCGTGAGCGGACTCAAGGGCGAGCGGCTGTCGATCCTGCTCGTCGAGCAGAACTATCACCTGGCCCTGCGCGTCGCCGACCGTGTGTACGTCATGAGCAAGGGACAGATCGTGTGGGAGGGCACGCCCCGCGGTCTCGAGGCGAACGAGGACGTGAAGCGGCGCTATCTGGGGGTGGCATGAGCTGGATCGATCCGGACTTTCCCAAGCGCGCCACGCTGAGCGACCGCGTGGGCCGCGTGCTGGGGCTCAATCCCGGGATGATGACGGGCGCGGGGACCAACACGTATCTCGTGGGCACGCGCGATCCCATCCTCATCGACACGGGAGCGGGCATGGCGGGCTACGTGGGCGTGTTCGGCGAGTATCTCGCCGAGCGCGGCTGGCGTGCCCCCTCGCGCGTCATCCTCACGCATCGTCACGTGGATCACATCGGCGGGGTGAAGGATCTCCGCGAGCGATTCCCCGGTCTGCCCGTGGCCAAGATGATCCACAAGGACGAGAACCTGCCCGAGGGCACCGCCGACCTGCACGACGGACAGCTGGTGAGAGGCGAGAGCGTGACCCTGATGCCCGTGCACACACCCGGGCACGCCTCCGATCACCTCGGCTACTTCCTCGAGGAGGAACGCGCGCTGTTCAGCGGCGACCTGATCCTGAACGGCTCCACCAGCGTGATTCCCGACGAGGACGGCGACCTCGCCGACTACATGGCCTCGCTGCGGCGCGTGCAGGCGCTCCGGCCACAGCGGATCTATCCCGCCCACGGCGGGGTGATCGAGGACGCCGCGGGCAAGATCCAGGAGTACATCGACCATCGCCTGGAGCGGGAGCGGCAGATCCTCGAGACGCTGGGCGGGGGGGCGCGGACCATCCCGGAGATGGTCAAGATCATCTACGCGGACGTGCCCGAGAAGCTCCACGTGATGGCAGGCAAGTCCGTGCACTCCCATCTCAAGAAGCTGGTCAAGGACGGCCGCGTCGCCGAGGAGAAGATGTCTCCCGCTCTCTCGCGCTGGACGCTGCTCTAGTCCGAATTGTTCACGAACCCGCGGAGCGCGAGGCGGGTCGGGGCCCGTCGGCGGGGGCGGGGGAGCACCCACTCGCCTGAATCGCCGCCCTGCGGGCGGCGCACTGGCTTCGGGGGTCCCACTCCGCCGGAGCGCTCCCCCCCCCCCCGCCGCCACCCGCCCCGATCGAACGTGCGGCACTCGTAAGTAATCCAGGCTTGCGCGCGGCCGGTCAGGGACGAGGCGCGATGACGAGGCGGTAGCCGAGGTCGAGCGCGGACTCGGCAAGGAGATGGGCATGGCGGCGCTGCCAGGTGCCGTCCTCGAGATCGCGGCGGAGGCGCTCGAGGCCGGGACCGAGAGTTCTGCCGAGCTTGGCCAAGCTGGAAATGGCGCCGCGAACGCCGGCGTCGAGATAGGCCTGAGGCCGTCGCCAGTAGGCGCCGAGGAAGCCGTCCGTGCAGTCGTGCGGGACGGGCAAGGGCTGGACCTCGATGCGGCCGAGCGCGTGCCGGAGCTCCTTGATGGTCGGGAAGATCTGGCGGTCGATGGTCATCAGCGCAGGACAATACTCGTCGGTGAGCCAGAACCCCGGCCATGCGGGATCCCAGGTGACGATCACGACGCGCTGCCGCGCGACGCGCTTGAGCTCGCCGAGGCCTTCCCAACGATCCGGCCAGTGATGAATGGTGAGCACGGCGAGGGATGCCGCAAAGGCGGCGGCGCGAAAGGGCAGATCCATCGCCGAGGCCTGCACCACGGGCGCGCTGCCGGGGCCGCGCTGCCGGATCATGGCGACGGAGGGCTCCACGGCGACTACGGCACGGTCCGTGGGCTCGTAGGATCCCGTGCCCGCGCCGACGTTCACGACGCTATCGGCGCCGCCGAGGGCGCGCAGGATCGCGGCGGCGAAGCGTGGATCGGGACGGCGATACGCCCCGTAGCTCCCGCCGATCTCGTCGAAGAGGTGCCGCGCGCTCACGTCTCGATCCGTCCATTCATGCGTATGCTCTCCGTTCACGTCCGGAGCATCGAGGTGAGGGCGAGTCGATCCGGATCTTCGCAGAGCCTCCAAGCGAGGTCAAACGCCGCCGCCGGCGCGAGGAAGGGGAGGGGATGAGCATGACCTCCGATCACACCGACCGCGTCAAGCAGCAGGTCGCGACGCACTGGAATCGCCGGGCGCCGAGCTTCGACGACGACTTCGGCCACAGCATCCGGACTCCCGGCGAGCGCGCGGCCTGGGACCGCATTCTGGCTCTCGTCCTCGAAGCCCTTCCCGGCCTCGCTGCGCTCGACGTCGGCTGCGGCACGGGCTTCCTGGCCCTGGAGCTGGCCGCTCGCGGGCATCAGGTCGTCGGCGTCGACTTCGCTCCCGCGATGATCGAGGAGGCCCGGCGCAAAGCCACGGCGCGCGGCCTGTCCGTGCGCTTCGAGGAGGCCGACGCCGAGCAGCTCCCGTTCGCGCCGGGCAGCTTCGACCTCGTCATCAGCCGCCACCTGCTCTGGACCCTTCCACACCCCCTGGCCGCCATCGACGAGTGGATACGGGTGCTCCGCCCGGGGGGCCGTCTGGCCGTGGTGGACGGGCAGTTCGACACCGGCGGTCTCGCCCGCTCGTCCGGAATCGCGCGGAGGAGCGAGGAGTACGCGGCGATCGGCGACCAGCTGCCGTTTCTCGGCGGCCGGCCGCGGGAGGAGATCGAGGCGCTCGTGAAGGCGCACGGCCTGGTCCGGGTGACCGGCGATTCGCTGCTGGATCTCGTGGCGGCTCAGGAGCAGCGAATGATCGCGGAAGGACGGGAGGTCACGGCGCACCGCCGCTACGTCGTCTGGGGTGACGTCCCGGGGAAGGCGGACGGGACCGCGTGAGCTACGTGCGGGCGGCGGTGATGAGCGCGGCGAACAGCCGCCGCGCGGACTCGAAGCCGCCCACGAGGTGCTCGGGGTGCCACTGGACTCCCATCACGAAGCGCGAGTCGTCGTCGAGCTCCACGCCCTCCACGAGCCGATCGGGCGCCCACGCCACCGGCTTGAGCCCGCGGCCGAGCGCCTTGATCACCTGGTGATGGAAGCTGTTGACCTCGACGTCGTCCGTACCGAGCACCTTGGCGAGTCGGCTCCCGGGAGCGACGCTGACCTTGTGCGTCGTCTGGTCGCGCGCCTCTTTCTGGCTGTGCTGGATCTCCGTGCCGGGCTCGGTGCCCACGTCCTGATAGAGCGTGCCGCCGAGGGCGACGTTGAGCACCTGGATGCCGCGGCAGATGGCAAGGAGCGGCGTCTTCTTCTCGAGCGCCATGTGCGTCACCGAGGTCTCGAGCGCATCCCGCGACGGCGCCACGTCGTAGAGCGTGGGATGCGGCGTCTCCCCGAAGCACGCAGGATCCATGTCCCCGCCGCCCGTGAGGAGGACGGCGTCGAGGCCGCGCACGAGCCGCTCCAGCGAGGACGTCGAGAGCTGGGGAGGGAGGAGCACGGGCACGCCGCCCGCTTGCTGCACGGCTTCGAGATACGCGGAGTTGACGTAGGCCCGCTCGGGGGACTGGCCGACGGTGATGGAGGTGGTGACGCCGACCAGCGGTTCGCGCGCCATGCGGCTATGCTACCATGCCCCGCATGAGCCTCGACTCCGTCTCCTCCCAGAAGGACGCCGCCTCCTCCGTCGGCGGCTCGATGCTGCAGGTGATGGGGCGCCGCTGGATGGTGGCGGCGGGACATCCGCTCGCCGCGCAGGCGGCCGCGCGCATCCTCCAGGCCGGCGGCAACGCCATCGATGCCGGCGTCGCCGCGGGCTTCATGCTCGGCGTGGTGCATCCCGACATGGTCAGCTTCGCCGGGGTCGCGCCCATCCTCGTGCACCTCGGCCACACCGGCGAGACCTTCGAGGTCTCCGGCGTCGGCCCCTATCCCAAGCGTGCCACCGCGGACTTCTTCCGCGAGAAGTGCGGCGGCCAGATTCCCGTGGGCCTGCTGCGCACGGTGGTGCCCGCCGCGCCCGACGCGTGGTGCGCCGCCCTCGAGCACTGGGGGACGAAGACCTTCGGCGAGACGGTGGCGCCCGCCCTCGAGTGCGCGGAGCGGGGCTTCCCCCTCTCCGTCTTCTCCGCCTATCAGTTCGGCCGGGCCGCCGACAAGGTCCGCCGCTTCCCGACCTCCGCCGCCGTCTACCTGAAGGATGGCCAGGGACCGCCTCCCGGCCATCTGCTCGTGGAAGCGGAGCTCGCCGAGACCATCAAGAAGATGGTGGCCGCGGAGACGGCGTCCCACGGGCGCGGCCGCGGCGCCGCCATCCGCGCCGCGCGCGACGTCTTCTACAAGGGTGAGATCGCCCAGCGCATCGCCGACTATCACGCGCGCGAGGGCGGGCTCATGACCACGGAAGATCTCGCCGAGTTCTCCGTGGAGATCGCCCCCGCCCTCAAGACCTCCTTCGGCGAGTACGAGGTCGCCTCCTGCGGCTTCTGGTGCCAGGGGCCGGTGCTCCTCCAGATGCTGAACCTCATCGAGAGCTACGACTGGCGCGCCCTCGGTCACAACACGCCGCGCGCGCTCCACATCCTCGTGGAGGCGATGAAGCTCGCCTTCGCCGATCGCGAGGCCTACTACGGCGATCCGCTCCACGTGAAGGTGCCGGCGGATGGGCTGCTCTCGAAGGAGTACGCGAAGATCCGCCGCGGGCTCATCCGCGAGGACCGCGCCTTCCCCGATCTGCCCTCCGCGGGTGATCCGTGGGGACTGCGCGCCACCGCCAACGGCGGTCACGGCATCTCCGGCCCGGTGACCCTGCGTCCCGAGGGCTCGCTCGACACCTCCTACGTCTGCGTGGTGGACGCCGAGGGCAATGCCTTCTCGGCCACCCCGAGCGATCCCGGGGTCGACTCGCCGCTCGTGCCGGGAGTCGGCTGCGTCGTCTCGCCGCGCGGCTCGCAGGGCTGGCTCACCCCGGGCCATCCGAGCATCGTCGGCCCCGGCAAGCGTCCGCGCCTCACGCCGGCGCCCGCCCTCGTCCTGCGTGATGGGCGCGCGTTCATGCCCGTCGGCACGCCGGGGGGCGACGTGCAGCAGCAGGCCATCCTCCAGGTCTTCCTCAACGTCGCCGCGCACGGGATGCGGCCTCAGCAGGCCATCGACGCCCCGCGCATCGCCAGCCGGAGCTTCCCCGACTCGTTCTGGCCTCACGCGCACGCTCCCGGTGTGGTGGAGGCGGAGTCGAGGCTGAGCCCGGAGACGCGGAACGCGCTGGGTGTGCTCGGCCACAACATGGCCGACTGGCCCGACTGGGACTGGCGCGCGGGCGCCGTCTGCTGCGTGGTGGTGGGGCCCGACGGCGTGCTGTCGGGCGGCGCGGACCCTCGCCGCGGAGCGCTCGCTATCGGCTGGTAGCCGCCGTTCGCTCGGCCGCGCTCACGATCTCGCCGTGTAGGCGGACAGCAGCGTGGCGAGCTTGAAGGGCTTGGCGATCACGAAGTCGACCACGGAGCTCGCCTCGCCCACCGGACTTTCCGTCTGATCCCAACCCGTCATCAGGCCGAGGCGCAGGTGCGGCCAGCGGCTCCGCACCGTGCGCGCTAGATCCGTGCCCGTCATCCCCGGCATGCCGAGATCGGTGAGGACCAGATCCACGGGCTGTCCTCCGTCGAGCCAGGCGAGCGCTTCGCGTCCGCCGGAGGCCTGGAATGCGGTGTAGCCGGCGGTGCCGAGCATGTCGGCCACCGTCGAGCGGACCTCGGGCTCGTCGTCGACGACGAGGATCCTGAGTTGCGAGGTGTCCGCGGCGGCCGCCATGGCGGCGGGCTGCGGCCGCGTCGCGGGGGGCGCCGCGGGCAGGACGATGTGCACGGTAGTGCCGCGGCCCGGTCCGGTGTCGATGTCGATGCGCCCGTTGTGCCGCTGCACGATGCCGTAGGTGACGGACAGCCCGAGCCCGGTGCTTTTCGGACCCTTGGTGGTGTAGAAAGGCTCGAAGGCGCGCTGGCGCACCTCCTCCGACATGCCGGCCCCCGTGTCCGACACCGCGCAGTGCACCTCCTGGCCGTCGGACCACGTGCGCAGGGTGAGCTGCCCGCCGCCCGGCATGGCGTCGATGGCGTTGAGGACGAGGTTCATCAGCACCTCGCGCAGGGGCGCCAGCTCGCCCGCCACCGGCTTGATCCCGCCCAGGGCCAGCTCCGTGTCGATGCGGATCTGGCGGAGCTGGGCCTCGTCGTGCCAGCGCGGCCGCGTCAGCTCCAGCACCTCCTCGGCGAGCTGGTTGAGATCCACCGGCGAGGCGCGCGACACGGGCTGCACGCGGCTGAAGCGCTGCACCCGCCGCACGACCTCCGCACCGTCCTGGGCGGCCCGCTGCACGATCTCGAGGTAGCGGCGCGCGTCGGGATCGGACAGGGTGAGGAGCACCGTCTCCAGGCGGCCGAGGATGACCGCGAAGAGATTGTTCAGGTGGTGCGCCATGCCGGAAGCGAGCTTGCCGATGGCGGCGAGGGTCTCCCCGCGCACGAGCTGGGCCTGGGTCGTGCGGAGATCGTCGACCACGCTCTGGTGCTGCCGCGCGGACTGCTGGACGTCCTCGATCAGGCGCGCGTTGTCGACCGCGTAGGCGAGACAGGTGAGGACGGTGCCGAGGAACTCGAGCTCGGGCGGGGTGAAGGGACGCGGGCGGGGTGGCACCGTGTTCGTGTCCTCCTTCCGCAGGAGGTCGATGACCCCCACCATGCGATCGCCCGCGCGCACGGGCAGGCAGACGAACGATCCGCCCCCGTGCCCGATCTGGCTGGCGTCCACGAAGCGCCCGTCGCGCTGGGTGCTCTCCACTACCACCGGGGCGCCGAGCTCGGCCACCGCGCCCTCGATGCCCGCGCCGAGCGCGATCTGAAAAGTCTCCGGCGCGCCTTCGGACACGCCGCGGGCTGCCGCGGTCCGCAGGATGCTCTGCGCCTCGTCGAGGAGCAGGATGGCCCCGGCCTCGGCGTGCACGGCTCGCATGGTGGTCTCGAGAAAAGTGGGGAGGAGATCCGCGGTGCGGGGCGTGCGCGCGGACAGCTCGACGAGCTCGTGGAGCGTGCCCAGCTTGAACACGAGATCCTCGAGACGCTGCGTGGAGGCGTGGAGATCGTCGAGCGTCTGGTGGTAGGCGTCCGTGAGCTGCCCGATCTCCGCGACGTGACCGATGGCCGGGATGCGCATGGGCGCGTCCCCGGAGCCGAGGGCGGCTTGGGCCGCGGGAAGCCGCCCGCGCACGGCGAGGCGGGAGATCTGCTCGATGAGCTGCCAGAAGACGATGAGGCCCAGGCACGCGATCACCAGCGCCATGAAGGCGGCGAGCTGCGCTTCCGGTTTCGCGATGAGGCCGGAGGCGGAGATGACGGAGACCAAGAGCAGGAGAGGCAGGAGGGCGACCAGGACGAAGATGACGGCGGCCGCCTCGCGCAGGCTCATCGCCCTGGACACGAAACCCGGAAGCTTCATTGCTGGTTCTCTCTACTGTAGAATCGCGGCCGCTGATTCGCCAAGGTTTGCCAACCGTTCACCAACCGTGAGAGGGGACACCATGTTCAACCCGCTGAGCCGCAGGGAAGTCCTGAGATTCGGCGCCTTTACGACGGTGGGGGGCGTGCTCACCCCGGGGGTCTCCCTGGCCCAGGCCATCGTGACGGACACCAAGGGCATCGTGGCCCGCGACGTCCAGCTGAACGTGGGGGGTACGAGCATCCCCGCCTATGATGCGCGTCCCGAGAAGGCCGGCCGCTATCCCATCATCGTGGTGATCTCCGGCTTCACGGGCAACGACGACCAGAACAAGGACGTCGTCCGCCGCTTCGCCCATGCCGGCTTCTATGCCATCGCCCCGGAGCTCTACCATCGCGAAGGCGGCATGCAGGGGAAGAACTTCCAGGAGATGGGCCAGATCGCGGGCAAGGTGACGCGCGCCCAGTATCTGGGCGACATTCGCGCCGCCGCCGACTACGCGAAGCAGCAGCCGTGGGCGCAGGCGGACCGCCTCGGCGTGACGGGCTTCTGCGGCGGCGGCGCCCTCACCCTGCACTTCGCCGCGGAGTATCCCGGAGTGACGGCGGCGGTGCCGTGGTACGGGCACGTGAAGCGGACCTATCCCGATGCTCCCGGAGTCGACGCCTTCAGCCTCGCGGACAAGCTCACCATGCCCGTGCTGGGCCTCTACGGCGACGCGGATCAGGGCATCCCGTCCGACGACGTGCGGCGCTTCGAGGCGGAGCTCAAGAAGCGCAATCCCGCGGACCAGTTCGTCCTCTATCCGGGAGCGCCCCACGCCTTCTTCTCCGACAATCGCCCCCAGGTCTACAAGAAGGAGGCGGCCGAGGACGGATGGAAGCGCTGCGTCGCCTTCTTCGACAAGTACCTGAAGGCGTGAGGGCTGCCTCGCCTGGATTATTCACGAGTGCCGCACGTGCGACCGGCCGGGTGGCGTCGGGGGAGAGGGGTGTCCTCAGGCGGAGTGGGACCTCGTCCTGCACGCAGCCTGCAGGGCTGCGATTCAGGCGAGCGGTGACGCAGCATGAAGACACCCCTCCCCCGACGACAGGACCTGGCCGTCTCGCGCTCCGCATGTCGATGAACAATCCAGGCTAGAGCTCGATCTCGATCCAGGCGCGGCGGCCGAGACGGCCGCCGAGGCGGGCGAGCACGTCGCCGAGCCACATCTGCCAACCGTATTTCGATCGCAGCGCAGCGTGGGCGCGGTCGATGGCGCGGGGCTCTGTGAGGAGGCGCGCGCTTGCCTCGTGCCACTCGCCGCGAACGCGCCCGCGCGCATCCGAGGGCGCGATTCGCGCGCGTGGTGAACGACGGAGGCGCTTGACCTTGCCGGACTCCCCGCCCGTGAACACGTAGAGCTTGCCGCCCGCCGCGGCGAACCACACGGGCGTGGCGACCTCGGCGCCACTCTGACGGAAGGTGGCGAGGCTCAGATAGCGATGCCGGTCGAGCTCTTCCACGCCAGCCATCTGCTCGCTCGTCGCGCGCGGCGAGCCGCCCTCTAGCCCGAATTACTCACGAACACGCGGAGCGCGAGGCGGGTCGGTGCCCGTCGTCGGGGGCGGGGGAGCGCTCCCGCTGCGTCACCCACTCCGCTGAATCGCCGCCCTCCGGGCGGCGCACAGGCTTCGGG
>JBKOVG010000269.1:0-13743 GCA_046723845.1 Candidatus Methylomirabilota bacterium
GCCGGCGCCTGGATCGACCATCTGCCGGAGTGGGTCCGCGGCCACGAGGCAGTATTGGAAGTGCTCTGGACCACCACGCGCTGGGAGGCGCACCGGCGGCGAATGTACGACCGGATCGTCGACGTGCCGAGGCTCGTGGCCGGCCTGCCCGACGACGGCCCCGGCCACCCCTTGATCCCGGGCCTCGCCGCTACGCTGTCCTTCCGCTACGGGCGTTCGCTCCACCGCGTCTCGCTCGCGGCCTATCGGGACGGCCGCGACAGCGTGGCCTTCCACGGGGACAAGCTAGGCCCCTCGCGCGACGACGCCATTGTGGCCATCGTTGGGCTCGGGGCGCGCCGGCGCTTTCTCCTGCGGCCCGCTGGCGGCGGGTGCTCCCTGGCCTTCGACCTCGGCGGAGGCGACCTGCTCGTCATGGGGGGCAACTGCCAGCGCACGTGGGAGCATAGCGTGCCCAAGGTGGCGCACGCCGACCTGCGCGTCAGCGTGCAGTTCCGCTCGGCACCTACAGCGCCCTATTCCTCCGACATCTGAACCTGCCCTTCCGACGGTCGGGTCACGACGTGTACGTAATCCTGACAGGAAAAATCTGCAAGTCGTTGGAATATCAGGGACGATTGTAATCGAGTCGGCCGCCAACAGGATCTTGCACCGCGCAGAGCCTCGGCTATGCCCTCACCATGAACCACAGCCCCCGCAACCCCCTCCCTGCCGGCACCGCGAGGAAGTTACTTGGAAGAGAGGATAGCCAGCACTAGCCGGGCTGGGCTGGGCCGCTGCGTGGAGCCACCATCCCCGGCTCCGCACCGGCTGGACGTCCGGACTGTCGGAATCTTTTACAACTGACAGTCACCGCCCGATTCAGCGTTGCGCTTGCGCTGAAAGCGGCCTAGGTTGTGGCTGGGCCGATCCCGTGATTGTCCATGAAGCTTATATGGAGCCGTCTGAGGGTTCATGGTGCTCTATCCGAGCGTTCATCCCGGCCAATCCCCCAGAGCTCATGGCCGATCCGCCCATCGATGTTGGAGTGCGAGCAGGACTCCTAGCCCCGCAGTTCGAGTAACGGGCAGCAGACGCCGGAATTCCTTACACAAGCGGTATGCAGGAGTTGCAATAAGTGATTGATAAGGCTGCATTTCCTGGATTGATTTGGTCGGCCACGGTCGAAATGCTGTCGGAAAACTTGTCACCGAGGGACCACCCTCCTTCGGCGATGGGCATAACACTCTGAAAATGGAGGCGTTTCTACGTTGGTACTGCACTTGCTGAGCGTGTGTCTAACGGTTAGCGGTTCACTGGTCATTAGTGCCCTTCATCAGGAGGACAGAATGAGGAAATCACGGGCCGTCGCAATCGGGGTCGGCGCGATCTTGGTATGCGCTCTGGCCGCTTCCTCCGTGTACGCCGCAGTGATGCCCAACGGGTCGATGTCGGTCGCGATTTTGGGGGTAAACACCACAAACACCGGCGGCGACATCACCGCCGCAACGACGCAGCTCACGCTTACTGGACCCTTCCTGCTGTCGTCGTTCCTCGACCCGTACCTGGGCAGTCCCAACAATTTTTGCTCAGCGCCTGGTGTTGGGTGCGCGGCCGCTCATCCGCCGGGATTTCTCGCTTCCGGGGACCCGATCACCCTCAGTCTGCTTTCATTCCCGGTTGGGGGTGGGTTGCACGTGGTCGCCGAGCACGTCGTTATCAGTCACGGGGCCAGCACCGTAGACTTTGATTTCACGTTGGAAGGTACGGTGACCTTGACCCCTGCGGGGCCTGCGGGCGGGGCTAACTCGGCCGGGACCGTCACGATAGGACTCCTCGGCAGCTTTACCTCCGACAACACCGGGTCCTACACTTTGGGCTCGAGTGCCGATATGTCGATCACGTGTACTCAGACAGCGCTCGGTGCGGCTATCGGCTGCGGCGGCTCAATCGAAACGCCTTCACGGATCATACTCACACCGGAGCCAGCTTCGCTGGTGCTGCTTGGTCTGGGTCTGGTTGGCCTCGGCCTGGTGCGGCGCCGCAAGGCCGACTAACTAACCACCGATCGGTACGCGGATGAAAAAGGTGGCGCCTTAGGGCGCCACCTTTTTTTTCGCGTCTCAGGAGGATAGCCAACACTAGCCTCCTCAGGCCGCGGTTGCCCCCCCCTCGGGGTCCCCGTCCCCGTGACAGTTGGGTGCGCCTCTTTTCGCTTTACTTTGATGGAGCAGCGCGCGGGCGTGGCGCCGTTCTTCACCCACCCTCTACTACGGCTACGGACGCGGCGATGGAGGAGGGCGCAACGCCTTCGTGAAGAGGCGGCCGGTCGACTACCGCAAGTTCAGGGCGTAGGGGCGGCCGTCCCCTCCATCCCGACGATTACAGGCCCCGCTCCAGCCGGCGATCGAGCGCGTCCCGCAGCCAGTCGCCGATGAGGTTGATGACGAGCACCACGATCAGGATGGCCGTGCCCGGGAAGAGGGCGAGCCACCATCCCGTCGTGATGTAGTTACGGCCCTCGTCGAGCATTGCCCCCCAGCTCGCCAGCGGCGCCGGCACGCCCAAGCCCAGGAAGGACAGCGAGGCCTCGGCGATGATGGTGCGCGCCAGCGAGAAGGTTGCCACCACCACGATGGGCGCCCAGACGTTCGGAAGCACATGGCGCCAGATCAGGCGGCGATCGAGCGCGCCGAGCGCGCGGGCCGCCTCCACGAAGTCGCGATGCTTGAGGGAGAGCGTCTCGCCGCGCACGATGCGTGCGTAGGTGATCCAGCCGCTCACCACGAGGACGAGGATGAGGTTGCCGAGCCCGGGCCCGAGCACGGCGAGGAGCGCCACCCCCAGGAGAAGGACAGGGAAGGCGAGCTGGACGTCGCCGGCGCGCATCAGCACGTCGTCGAGCCAGCCGCCGTAGAATCCGCCGAGCACGCCTGCGGCCACCCCGAGGGCGCCCGAGATGAGCACGGCGGCGAAGCCCACCGCCAGGGACACGCGCGCGCCGAAGAGGAGGCGGCTCAGCACATCGCGCCCGAGCGTGTCGGTGCCGAGGGGATGGGCGGCGCTGCCACCCGCGTTCCACATGGGCGGGGTCAGGCGCTCCAGCAGATCGTTCTTGATCGGATCGGCGGGGGACAGGAGAGGCGCGAAGATGGCGGCGGCTGCCACCACGCCGAGGACGACCAGGCTGCCCACCGCGGAGCCCGCGCCCCGCCTCACGAGAGCCTCACACGCGGGTCGACGACGGCGTAGAGCAGATCCACGAGCAGGTTCAGCGCGACGAAGAGCAGGGCGAACACGAAGACGCCCGCCTGGATCACCGGGAAGTCGCGTCCCGGCACGGCCTGCACGATGAGGCGCCCGAGGCCCGGCCACGCGAAGACGGTCTCAATGATGATGGCGCCGCTCAGCATGAAACCCAGGCTCAAGCCGGTCACCGTGATGAAGGGGATGGCCGCATTCTTGAACGCGTGACGATAGAGCACCGCGCGCTCCGGCACGCCCTTGGCCCTCGCCGTGCGCACGAAGTCCTGCTGCAGCACCTCGAGCATGCCCGCCCGCACGAGGCGTGTGTTCTGGGCGAGCGGCGCGGCGGCGAGGGCGACCGCGGGCAGGATGAGATGACGCCAGGTGCCCGCTCCATAGGCGGGGAGGAGCCCGCGCAGCTCCACCGCGAAGAGCAGGATTAGGAGCAGCCCCAGCCAGAAGCCCGGCATCGACTGGAGGAGGAGCGAGCCCAGGCGGCTCACGTGATCGGCCACGCCGTCCTTATGCGTAGCGGAGAGGACGCCGAGGGGCACGGCGAGCACGGTGGACAGGAGAGCCGCCGCCACCGCCAGCTCCACCGTGGCCGGCCAGAGATGCTCGAGCACGAGCTGCATGGCCGGCCGCTTGTTCCGGATGGAGTCGCCGAAGTCCCCGCGGGGGACGGCGAGGAGGAAGGCCACGTACTGCTCGGGGAGGGAGCGATCCAGGCCGAGGAGCCGGCGCGTGTGCTCGATCTCGTCCCGGGTTGCGCTCTGGTCCACGAGGAACGCGGCGGGATCGCCGGTGAGGCGAACGAGGAAGAAGACCACGGTGACCACGCCCCAGACCACGAAGACGCCGTGGATCAGCCGGCGCAGGAGGAAGCGCGACATCGAGACGGGCTACGGCTTCCGCAATGCCACGCCTCGGAAGTCCATGTGCAGATCCGTCAGGGGGACGAAGCGCAGCACGCGCGCGCTCATCGCGTAGATCTTTACCTCCTGGTAGAGGGAGACCACGGGCGCCCAGTCGCGCACGCGCCGCTGCAGGTCGGCGAGGAGCTTGAGCCGCTTCTGCGGATCGACCTCGCGCCGGGTGGCGCGGTAGAGCTCGGCCAGCTCCGGAGGATATGGCGCCCAGTTGATGAGGGTGATGGCCGTCCAGTCGCGAAGGTAGTCGTCGGCGTCGAGATTGTTGCTGGTGCGGCAGGCGGTGAAGCCGCCGTTGTAGGGCAGGGTGCCCTTGGTCACCGTCTGGAGCAGGGTGCCGTAGTCGATGGTCTTGATCACCACCTGCACGCCCACCGCCTTCAGCATCTCCGCCACCGCGGGGGTGGTCTCGTCGAAGCCTTGCCCGTAGTGCTTGGCGGGGAAGAGGAGCTGCAGGGTCAGCGTCTCGCCGTCCTTCTTCAGCACGCCGTCGGGTCCCGCCTCCTTCCAGCCCGCCTCGGCGAGGAGGGCGCGCGCCCGCTTGACGTCGTACGCGTAGGGCTCCTGCGCCGCGTAGCCGTAGGCCACGCTGGCCACCGGCGAGGCGTTGGCCTGGGCGTAGCCGTGGAAGATCTTCTGGACGATGGCTTCTTTGTTCACCGCGAGGTTGAGGGCGAGCCGCACGCGCTGATCGCCGAAGAGGCCGTCCTTGCCGCCGGAGTCGAACTTGTCCTTGGGCCGCGCGTTCACGTAGATCCGGCAGTAGAGCTTCTGCGGGCTGCTCACCACCTTGATGCCCGCCTCGCGTCCGAGGACGCCGGCGTCGAGTGGGGGCACGGCGTCGACGAGACCGACCTGGCCGGCGCGGAGGGCGGCCAGGCGACCGCCCGCCTCGGGGATGACCTGGAAGCGGAGCCGCTTGAAGAGCGGGGGCGAGCCCCAGTAGCTCTCGTTGCGCTCGAAGCGCATCGAGTCGTTGCGCTTCCACGCGACCATCTTCCAGGGCCCGGTGCCCACTGGCCGCTCGTTGAGCGCCTCCACGCCGTTCTTGACCGTGTACTCGCGCGGGACGAGGGGCTCGCGGCCGATGGCGTCCCACAAGTTGGGCAGCGGCTCGCTGGTGTGGATGCGCACGGTGTAGTCGCCCGCCTTCTCCCAGCGCGACACCGTCGGATAGACCTTCTCGAAGGATGTGGCGGCCGTCACGTCCTTGACCCCCCAGCGGTCGAGGTTCCTCCGGAACATGCGATCGAGGTTGAAGAGCACGGTGTCGGCGTTGAAGGCTTCACCATTGTGGAAGGTGACGCCCCGCCGCAGGGTGAACTCCCAGGTGAGATCGCCCACGGGCTTCCAGCTCAGCGCGAGCCCGGGCAGGGGCTTGCCCTGCACGTCCACGTCGACGAGGCTCTCGAAGACCTGGCGGATGTAGGCGGAGCGCGTGGAGCCCATGCCGATGCGCGGATCCATGTTGGTGGTGTCGTCGGGCACGGCCACCACCAGCTCTGCTTCCGCATCAACGGCCGCGCCGTCCACCGTCTGCGCGGCGCTCGGGGCCGCGCCCAGCGTGATGACGAGGGCGGCCAGCCACCACGACACCATGCCTCGCACGCTGCGCATCGCTGTCCCTCCAGGGGTGGCCGCCGAGTGTGCGCGGCACGCGGCACACTACACACCAGGCTCAGCGCTCGTGTCAACGCGCGACGGTGAGGGAGAGGTGCGCCGCGGCTCCGGAGAAACGTCGAGAGGGCTGCGGGGTGATCCGTAACCCTCTCGGGAGAAGAGGCTCGATACGTCTCGAGATCTAGCCTTGCATGAGGAGAAGATCCGACCGGTCGTACTCCACGTCCTTCGTGGCCGCGGGCTTGTCGGACGGTTCGCGGGTGAGCGGCGCGGCGGCGGGCTCGACGACGGGGGCTGCCCCTCGTGCCTGCGTCTTGGTGAACGCCTTCTCGAGAGCCCAGCCCGAACCCACCACGGCGAAGATGATGACGAGCGCGAGACCGATCGTCCGTCGAGTCCAGTCCATCGTGTCTCCTCCTTCGGCATCCCCAGAATCGGTTGCGCCGGGCATCTTCTCCAACCTCGTCTCCCGGCTTGGGCTCCTCCATCGGCAACAACGATGCCAAGGCGAAAACAGCAATAAGGACAGCGTCCGCCGGCGCTGCAGCGCGAGGAGCGGCACGCGGCGCGTCGGAGAGAAACCCCCGGTTGCCGGGTCAGCCAAAGGCCGGAGGGAAGCGCGGCTTCGGCTCCTGCGAATGTCGTGCAAGTGAGCGATTCACTCGCGATCCTCGGACATCGGCTTGCTTGCATGGCAGCTCCGGCATGGATGCCGACCACGCGCATGACGCGCGACGCCAGACATGATCGCTCTGTCACGAGACGCCCCGTGGGAGCTCCGCTTCACACGCACGTCAAAGGACAAGTGTCCGGCTGGAGCGGAGGTAGTTCAGGGCGTTGTGCCCGATGACTCCGCGTGCTCCGAGAGACGATAACCAGCGCTGCGTCGGTCATTCTGTATAGTCACACAGGCGCTTCGGGGCCGCGCCGGTGGCTTGACTTGCCCCGGCGATTACCCTAGAACCGCACCAGGAGGTTCGACCCATGGCCTACTCGAAGGATTCCAAGTCGACGGCAGTGCGCGCAAAGCTCGACCATCCCGTGATCGATGGCGACGGCCACTGGCTCGAGCCCATCCCGATCTTCCTCGACTACCTCCGCGAGGTGGGCGGCCCGTCCATCGTCGACGAGTTCGTGAAGAAGGCCAAGGACACGAGCTGGTACGAGATGGCGCCCGCCGAGCGCATGGACCGCCGGCCTCACCGGCCCACGTGGTGGGGCGAGCCCGCCAACTCGCTGGACCGGGCCACCGCCATGGTGCCGCGGCTCTTCTACGAGCGCCTGGACGACTTCGGGATCGACTTCGCCCTCGTCTACACCTCGCTCGGGCTCTTCTACGTCTCGAACCCCGACGACGAGCTGCGCCGTGCGGTGGCACGCGCGGTGAACCGGATGAACGCGGAGATGTTCCGCCCCTTCGCGGACCGCATGACGCCCGCCGCCGTGGTGCCCGTGCACACGCCGCAGGAAGCCATCGAGGAGGCGACCTACGCCGTGCGGGAGCTCGGCCTCAAGGTCGTCATGATCGCCAACCACGTGCGCCGCCCCGTGCCCGCCGCCGCGCGGGAGGTGAAGGATCCCGTGGCGCATGCGCGCCAGCACATCGACTCGCTGGGGCTCGAGAGCCCCTACGACTACGATCCCTTCTGGGCGACGTGCGCTGAGCTCAGGGTGGCGGTGACGGCGCACTCCGGCAGCATCGGGTGGAACGGCCGCGAGTCGATCAACAGCTTCACCTACAACCACATCGGTCACTTCGCCAACGCCAGTCACGCCTTCGCCAAGGCCCTCATCCTGGGCGGCGTCACCCATCGCTTTCCGCAGCTCCGCTTCGCCTTCCTCGAGGGCGGGGTGGGCTGGGCGTGCAACCTGCTCACCGACCTCATCGGCCACTGGGAGCGGCGTCGCAAGGACGCCATGGAGAGCCAGGTGCGGCCGACCAACCTCGATCTCCAGGCGCTCAAGGACCTCTTCGCGCGCTACGGCGGCCGCGTGTACGAGGAGAAGATGGACGAGCTGCTCGGCTGCCTGAGCCTGGTCGAGCCCTTCAAGACGGTGGACGAGATGACGGAGCGCGCCTATCGCGAGGAAGTCGACGACTTCAAGGCCGTGCGCGCCGCCTCCGCCGAGGAGCTGCGGCGTCACTTCGCCGAGCGCTTCTACTTCGGCTGCGAGGCCGACGACGTGATGACGGCGTGGGCCTTCGACAAGCACGGCAACCACCGGCTGCGGCCCATCTTCAGCTCCGACGTGGGGCACTTCGACGTGGTCGACATGACCGAGGTGCTCGAGGAAGCCTACGAGATGGTGGAGCACGGCCTCATCACGGAGGCCGACCTGCGCGAGTTCGTGTTCGGCAATCCCGTCCGCCTGCACACCGCCATGAACCCCGATTTCTTCAAGGGCACGATCGTGGAGTCGGCGGTAGCCAAGGAGCTCGCGCGCTGAACTAGTCGAGAGAGAAGCATCACCTTCACCCCAGCCCTCTCCCTCAGTGAGGGAGAGGGAGTCAAGGGCGTGAAGGAGCGCATCGCCACTCGTGACCAGAAATTCGGCGACGTCGGCGAGCATTCACGGCCGCGCGCTTGACCAAGGAGACGACATAGGCTCGCTCGACGGCAGGGTGGCGCTGGTCACGGGGGCGGACGTGGTGGTGACGGGCACGGGACGCGATCCGTCGACCTTTCCCGACGACGAGAAGAAGGCGAACTGGCGCGACGTGGAGAGCACGGCCGAGCAGATCCGCGCCCACGGCCGGCGCGCCCTCACCTGGACGGGAAACGTGAGCCAGGCCGAGGCCGTGAGCGACCTCGTCGATCGGATCATGAAGACCTTCGGCCGTCTCGACGTGCTCGTGAACAACGCCGCCTATCCGCGCGGCAACGACCGCGTGCCCCTGCCCGAGCTGGACGAGAAGATCTGGCGTCGCGTGCTCGACATCAAGCTCACGGGCGCCTTCCTCCTGTGCAAGCGCATCCTGCCCATCATGGTGCAGGAGAAGTGGGGGCGCGTGATCAATCTCTCCTCGATCGTCGGCAAGCGCGGCAGCCCCAACACCGCCGCCTACAACGCGGCGAACTTCGGCATCCAGGGGCTGACGCAGTCCCTCGCCATGGAAGTGGCGCGCCACGGCGTCACCGTCAACGCGGTCTGCCCGGGCACCATCGACACCGCGCGCGTGGACGTGCTTGGCCGCGGCGAGGGCTACAGGGGTCCTGGAAAGACAGACTAGGGCGTCGAGGCAGTGCTCCATAGAAGCGTCTGCGTCACCGTGGACCGGGACGCACGACGTTGAGCGCGCCGAATCACTTGGAGGCGGATGGCTTCGACGATGCGGATCGCTTCGCGGATGACACTCCATCTGCGTGGATTTCGAGCCGCGAGAGGAGTGGAACCGGAGGCGGAAGGGTAAGTCTTACCCTGGCCGTGTGACTTTTTCTGTCGGAGAACGGCGAGACCCGCTCGGGAACTCCAGCTAGGCCAAGTGCAGCGCTCCGCCGCGCATCACGACCTCGTCCTCGCGGGTGACCTCGAAACGGAAGGTTCCGTCACCCGAAGGCGGGGCAAGGCGGACGGCGAGGCAGGAAGGTACGGGAACCATGCCGGTGAAGCGCCCGCTAATCCGCCGGACCGCGCGCGGATCCACGCTTGCATGCCGCACGATGCACGAGACGGCGAGGGCGAGCGTCGCGGTGCCGTGAAGGATGATGCCGGGAAGGCCGGCGGCGCGAGCGACGGCGATGTCGGTATGGATCGGGTTCCAGATCCGCGCGCACTCGGAATAGATGTGCGCCAGACCGGCCGCTATGTCGAGAGGGAGGACTTCGCCCCCGCTCGACTTCGTGGGTCCAGGGGCAGGGGGCGCATGCCCGACGTCCGCCCCTTCGAAGGCCACCCCGCGGTAGACGCTGCCGTAGTCCGAGCTCGTGACCGGGCGGCCGGCCGCATCCATCGTCTCGAGCCGTATCGTCATGAGCGTGCCCGCGCGCCGATGGGCGAGGCCGCTGACGTGCGCGGTGGTCTGGAGCGTCTCCCCGGGCCGAATCGGCCGATGAAGGACGAGGTCGTGGGTCGCGTGCACGCTACGTATGGCCATCTCTTCTGAGGTGATGACGGCACGGAGGGCGAGGAGAGCTGGCCACTCGTAGCACACGGGAAAGAGCGGGTGTGCCGCGGGACCGCCCGGAGCCAGAGTGTCGTAGTAGCGCGCATCCGTCTCGCCGAGGCCGGCCGCGTACGCGATGAGCCAGCGCGCATCGATTTCGTGGGCGAGGGGGCCCACGCTCGCGCCCACGAGGGCGCGCGACATCGTCAGGGATGCCAGGGCCATCAGGGGGCCTGGGCCGTTGCGCCCGAGGCGAGCATCGCGTCGATCTCCGCCTGGCCAAAGCCCGCCTCGCGCAGCACTTCCAGGCTGTGCTCGCCCAGGCGCGGCTGGAGCCGCCGGATGTCGCCCGGCGTCTTGCTGTAGGTGGCGGGGATGTCGGGCATGCGCAGCGTGCCCTCCGTTGGGTGCTCCACGGTCTTCCAGAAGCCGGTGGCCTCGAGCTGCGGATCGGTGAACAACGACTCCAGCGTGTTGACGATGGTGGCGGGGACGTTGGCGCGCTCGAGCGCTTCCAGCCACTCCGCGGAGTTGCGCGTGGCCACGATCTTGCCCAGCTCCTCGTAGAGCGTCTCGATGTTGGCCAGCCGCGACTCCAGCGATTTGAAGCGCGGGTCGGTGAGGAGGTCCGGGCGCCCCGCGATCTCGAAGAAGGTGCGCCAGTGCGTGTCGGTGTAGGGCACCACGGCGAGGAAGCCGTCCTTGGTCTGGAAGGGGCGCCGCCAGCGGGCGAGGATGCGCTTGTAGCCCGCGCTCTCGATGGGCGGGATGAAGGTCTCGCCGTACAGATGCTCCACCATCACGTAGGCGACCACGCTCTCCATCATGGGCACCTCGACGGCCTGGCCCTCGCCCGTGCGCTCGCGATGCACGAGGGCGGCCAGCACCGAGGAGAGCACGGTGAGCGAGCTGGTCTTGTCCGCCACGATGGTGGGCACGTAGCGCGGCTCGCCCACCACGGAGGCCTGCAGCATCGAGAGACCGGAGGCGGCCTGGATGACGTCGTCGTAGGCGGGCTTCTCGCCGTAGGGCCCGCGCGCACGGAAGCCGTAGGTCGCCACGTAGACCAGGTGCGGGTTGACGGCGTGGACCGCCTCGTAGTCGAGGCCGAGTCGGGCCGCGGGGGCGGGACGGAAGTTGTGGAGCATCACGTCGGCGGCGGCGGCGAGCTTGAGGAGGGCGGCGCGGCCCGCGGGCTGCTTGAGGTCGAGGACCACGCTGCGCTTGTTGCGATTGCAGGCGAGGAAGAAGGCGCCCATGCCGGGATTCCGCGCGGGACCCAGACGGCGCGTGGTGTCGCCCTCCGGCGGCTCCACCTTGATGACGTCGGCGCCCAGGTCCCCCAGGGTCTGGGTCGCCCAGGGCCCGAGCACGACCGTGGTCACGTCGAGCACCCGCACGCCGTCGAGCGGTCCGGCCATGAGAGGGCGAGAGTAGACGAAAGGCGACGCACCTGTCCACCGCAAACACGTTGACCCGCCCCCGCGGTGAGACGACAATGGGCGCGGCTTCATCGACCTCTTCCCCGCACGCGGGCGTGCATTTCCCGGAGGGCACCATGGACAGCCTGCTCGAACGCCGGACACTGCTGAAGCTGGGCGCCGCGGCCGCCGTCGGCCTGGGCGCGGGTTTCGAGCCCGCGTGGGCGCAGGAGAAGCCCAAGCGTGGCGGCACGCTCACCATCGGGCGGAATCACGACGCGGACACCCTCTATCCCGGGCGCTCCACGGGGCTGTCGGCCATCGCCACGAACATGCTCCTCTACGACGGCCTCGTGCTCCACGACTTCCAGATGAAGATCCGCCCCGCGCTGGCCGAGCGCTGGGAGGTCTCGCCGGACGGACTGACCTGGACCTTCTATCTGAGGAAGGGCGTCAAGTTCCACTGCGGAGTGCCCCTCACCGCGCAGGACGTGAAGGATCACTTCGACCGCTGGATCGACCCCAAGGAAGCGTTCCCTACGCGGGCCAAGGTGGCGAGCCTCGCGGAGACGAAGGTCGTCGACGACACCACGCTCGTGTGCCGGCTCAAGAATCCCACGCTGGTGTTCCTCAACAACGTGAGCCAGACGGAGTGGTCGTACGCGGGGATTCCCCACGCGAAGCACGTGGCCCAGCACGGGCAGGACTACGGGGTGGTGCCGCAGAGCGTGTGCGGGACCGGGCCCTTCAAGCTCAAGGAGTGGACCAAGGACGACCGGATGGAGCTGGTCCGCCACGAGGGCTACGCCTGGGGCTCGCCCGCCTACGACAACACCGGCGCACCGTGGGTGGATCGCGTGGTGGTCCGCACGCTCCCCGAGGATGCGGCGCGCGCAGCCGAGCTGGAAACGGGCGGCATCGATCTCGACATCGACGTCTCCCCCCAACACATCGGGCGGCTCGAGGGCAAGGGCGTGAAGGTCACGTCGATCCCCCGGCTGTCCTCCAATCACATCGGCTTCAACATGGAGAAGGAGATCTTCAAGGACGCGCGCGTGCGTCGCGCCGTCGCGCATGCCGTGAACCGGCAGGAGATCGTCCAGTTCGTCATGAAGGGGCAGGCGGATGCGTCGTACGGGTTCATTCATCCGCTCGCGCCAGGCGCCTCTTCAAAAGAGCAGATGCGGCCGCTCATGGCGGAGTTCAGCCTCGAGAAGTCCAAGAAGCTCCTCGGCGAGGCGGGCTGGAACCCCGGCAGCGAGGGCATGCGGCAGAAGGACGGCAAGCCGCTCCAGGCCTCGCTCTACGTGTTCACCGAGCTGCACGAGCGCATCGTCACTCCCGTGCAGGCACAGCTCCGCCAGGTGGGCTTTGATCTCCAGATCAAGCGGCTCGAGTCGGCGGCGTTCAACACCGCGACGCGAGCCGGCGAGCATGATGCTCGCTTCCTCCCCATGATCTACTCCTCCTCCGACTTCCTCTACTTCTTCGTGTCGTCCGCGGTGCCGAGCCCCAACACCGTGCGCTGGAAGGACGACCGCACCGACACGCTCTTCCAGCATTCGCAGACCACGCTGAAGGAGGCGGAGCGGGTCAAGGCCTTCCAGGGGATCGAGCAGCGGCTTGTGGGAGAGACGGTGGTGGTGCCCATCCAGCACATCCGCTGGATATTCGGCAGCCGGGCCCGCGCACACGGCCTCAAGTACCATCCGATCCACGGGATCTACAAGCTCATGGACGTCTGGGTAGTGTAAGTCGGAGGGGCCTCGGCGGCCCCCTCCGAGCCTCCCCCAGGGATTCGGTTGCGCCGGCGAAGCCGGCGCTCGGAGCGTCGATTCCCCCACGTTGAGGAGATAGACCTGTGACCACGGCGAAGCGTATAGCAATTCGAGCGGGCTATGTGATCGCGTTCGATGGCAAGGGGCACCGGCTCCTCCGCGACGGCGTGGTGGTGATCGAGGGCGACCACATTCTTCACGTGGGGCCGCGCTTCGACGGCCGCGTGGACGAGACGGTGGATGCCGCCGACCGCGTCGTCACCCCCGGCCTCATCTCGACCCACGCCCACATCAGCGGCTCGCCCCTCGATCGCTCCTTCATCGAGGACTGCGGCAACCCGCAGTTCTGGTTCTCGGGCCTCTTCGAGATGCTCCCGGTGCGCAGCGATTCCCAGGACGAGGAGGCGGGGCGCGCCTGCGTCGACTTCTCCATGGCCGAGCTGCTCCGCGGCGGGGTGACCACGGTGATGGAGATCGGCACCCTGGGCGAGTACGTGGTGGAGCGCGCGCCGCACTACGGCCTCCGCGTCTACATGGGGCAGGCCTTCCGCTCCGGGAAGTGGCTGACCAAGGACGGCAAGCGCGTGGAGTGGGAGTGGAACGAGGAGCAGGGACGCCAGGGGCTCAAGCGGGCCATCGAGTTCCACAAGTGCTGGGACGGGGCC
>JBKOVG010000143.1:0-26729 GCA_046723845.1 Candidatus Methylomirabilota bacterium
CCCGAAGCCTGTGCGCCGCCCGGAGGGAGGCGATTCAGACGAGTAGGTGACGCAGCGGGAGCGCTCCCCCGCCCCCGACGACGGGCCCCGACCCGCCTCACGCTCCGCGTGTTCGTGCATAGTTCGGGCTAGCAGCTGCTAGATGATGCCGCGCTGGCCCAGATCAGCGATCTGGTCCTTGGTGTAGCCGAGCCCCGTCAGGATCGCCTCGTTGTCCTGCCCCAGCTCGGGTGCGGGGCCGCGAATGGACCGGCGCTTCGTCCCGTGCGAGACGGGATGCCCCAGGATGGTGAGGTCGCCGAGGACCGGGGAGTGAACGGGCTGGGCCATCTCCAGGTGCCGCACCTGTGGATCCTCGAAGGCTTCGTCCACGCGATAGATCGGCCCACACGGCACCCCCGCGTCGTTGAGGATCTTGATCCACGTGGCGCTGTCCTTCTGGCGCGTCACGGGCATCAGGACCTTCATGAGCTGGTCTCGATTCGAAGAGCGCGCCTTGGCGGTGGCGAAGCGCGGGTCGGTGCGGAGGTCGGGTCGCTCGATGGCCCGGCAGAAGCGCTCGTACAGTTCGTCGCCGGCCGCCGCGATGTTGATGTGGCCGTCTTTGGTCTCGAAGACGCCGGTGGGGATTCCCGTGGGATGGTTGTTTCCCGCCTGGGGAGGGACCTCGCCGCTCATCAGCCAGCGTGAGGCCTGGAAGTCAAGCATGGAGAGCATGGCCTCGAGCAGCGAGGTGTGGACCCACTTGCCCTCGCCCGTGCTCTCGCGCTCGATGAGGGCGACCAGGATGCCCTGGGCGAGGAGAATGCCCGAGCACAGGTCGGCGATGGGGATACCCACGCGCACGGGCCCTTGCCCCGGGATGCCTGTGATCGACATGAGGCCGCCCATGCCCTGCGCGATCTGATCGACACCCGGCCGGTCGCGATACGGCCCGCTCTGCCCGAAGCCGGAAATGCTGCCGTAGATCAGCCGCGGATTTATGGCGTGCAGGCTCTCGTAGTCGACGCCAAGCCGCCGCTTGACGTCGGGACGATAGTTCTCGACCACGACATCGGCCGTCCGCGCGAGCTGCTTGAAGATGGCCACGCCCTCCGCCTCGCGGAGATTGAGGGTCATGGCCTCCTTGCCGCGGTGCAAGTTCTGGAAGTCGAAGCCGTGGCGATTGCCTCCCATTCCGTCGCCCGAGCGCCCGCCGGGCATCTCGATCTTGATAGCCCGGGCGCCCCAGTCCACGAGCTGCCGCACGCATGTCGGGCCGGCGCGGGCTCGAGTGAGATCGAGGACGGTGTAGCGGGACAGCGGCAGGGCAACGTTGGGGGCCATCAGGGTCTCCTTCCCGACCTTCTTACTGGTCGACCGCGCCTGGATCGCGCTCAGGGATGATCGGCCCCTTCACGGACCGAGCGCCACCGATTCAGTTTCGCGTCGGTCGGCCGTAGAGCTTGCGCGCGGTCTTCAGGTGCGTCATGGCCTGTGAGCGCTTGCCGAGCGAGTCGAAGAGGAGGCCGAGGTTGTAGTGCGCGTCGGCGAAGTCCGAGCTCGCCCGGAGGGCGGCGCGATAGGCGTCGATGGCTTCGTCGGCATGGCCCTGCTCCTCGAGCACGAGGCCGAGGTTGAAGTGGGCCAGGTGGTCGCCGGAGTCTCTGCGGAGCGCCGCGCGGTAGTGCGACTCCGCGCGGTCGAGCTGCGCCGCCTCGTGGTAGAGCCGGCCCAGGTTCACGTGGGCGTCGGCCAGCCCGGGATCGAGCTCGAGGGCCTGATGATAGGCGTGCCGCGCTTCTTCCGGTGAGGTGGCGTCGAGCTCGCAGCCGAGGTTGAACCACTGCTCCGCCGTTCTCGTGCTCGGTGCCGCGCCGTCTCGCTTCGGGGCGGGCGATGGCTCGGGGAGCTTCGCTTTCGAGACCACGGCCTGCACGTCGAAGTTGAAGAGGAACTGCCCGGAGTCGGGCTGCCAGCGCGCGGCGCCGTCCCAGGCGACCACGCGCTGCCCGTCGGCGTAGATGGTCACGCTCGACAGGGTCTGGTCGTCGGGGAGCTGGCGCCGGAGCGAGCCGACCATGCGCTTGATGCGCGCGAGCGGCACGCGCGCGTCGAGCAGGCCCTTGGTGGTCTTGAGGAGGAGGAGATCCTGGAACGTCCACTCGAGCCGCCCCTGCCGGTCGCGATGTGGAGCGAGCACGCCCGCGCGCACGCAGGAGCGGATTCGCGCGTCCGGCAGGAGGGCGATCTTCGCCACCTCGCGGGTGGTGAAGTGCGTCACTTCTTTCCGGCCTGGGCCTTCTTCTCGACCTTCTCCTGCTCCCCCGCGCGCTTCGCCGCCTTCACGGGAGGCCTCTTGGGCATGGGCGCCGCCTCCGCCGTCTCCGCCTTCCGGGCCGGGGTCTCCGCGCGCGAGCCCGCGCGCTTGGCCAGGCTCTGCTTGAGGGCGTCCATGAGATCGATGACCTGGGCGCGGTGCACCTCGGGGGTGACGGTGGTGACTTCCTTGCCCTCGACCTTGGAGTTGACGAGGTCGAGCACGCGCTGGCGATACTCGTCCTGGTACTGCTCGGGCTTGAACTGCTCGTGGGAGAGATCCTCGATCAAGCGCTCGGCGAGACCGAGCTCGTTGTCCTTGACGCTCGCCGACTCGCCCTTGCCGATCTCCCCGAAGTCCCGCACCTCGTCGGCGAAGTACATGGTGTGGAGCATGAGGCCGTGCTGGGAGGGACGGATGAGGACCAGGCTCTCCTTGCCGCGCATCACGTACTTGGCGAGGGCCACGCGCCCCGTCTTGGCCATGGCGTCGGCAAGCAGCCGGTAGGCCTTCTCGCCGCCCTTGTCGGGGCCGAGGTAGTACGTCTTCTCGAAGTAGATGGGATCGACGGTGGACAGCGGCACGAACTCCGCGATGTCGATCACCTTGGAGGCCTCGCCCTCCAGCGACTTGATCTCCTCGTCGGTGAAGCGGACGTACTGGTCCTTCTGGAACTCGTAGCCCTTGACGATGCCGCTGCGATCCACCACCTCGTTGTCCACCGGGCAGATCATCTGCTGACGCAGACGATTGCCACACTTGGCGTGGAGCTGGTTGAAGCTGACGCCGCCCGCGGAGGCAGCCGTGTACATCTTGACGGGGATGGAGACGAGCCCGAAGGAGATGGTTCCCGATCCAAGTGAGTGCGGAGGCATGGCCGATGTCCCTCCAACCGGTGAAGATCCGTGAGACTTGGCACGGTAGCACGCCTCCAGCTATGCTCCAAGACTCTCGGCGGCCCCGCGCACGGATTGTGGTGCTCGTCGAGGAAAGGGGCGAGGGATAGTGAGGGACGAGCGCGCACCGCAGCTGGAGGCCTATCGGAAAAAGCGGGATCCGGACCGGACGCCCGAGCCCTTCGGAGGGCGCCGGCTCACCAGCGGCCGCCTCTTCGTGGTGCAGAAGCACGCCGCACGCCGCCTCCACTACGACCTTCGTCTCGAGATGGACGGCGTCCTGAAGAGCTGGGCGGTGCCCAAAGGGCCGTCGGTGCACGCGGAGGAACGTCGCCTGGCCGTGCACGTCGAGGACCATCCCGTGGAGTACGCCGATTTCGAGGGCGTGATCGCCCCCGGCAACTACGGGGCGGGCTCGGTGATCGTCTGGGACCGCGGCTGGTATCGCTCGACGAAGCCGGAGGATCCGCTCGAGCAGCTGCGGCGCGGCAAGGTCGAGGTCGAGCTCTTCGGCTACAAGCTCCGTGGCCGCTGGACCCTCGCGCGCATGTCGGGCAAGGAGTCGGAATGGCTCCTCCTCAAGAAGGCCGACGTCGGCGCAGCGGGAGAGGAGCTGGTCGATCGCTATCCGCAGTCGGTCCTCTCGGGTCTCACCGTGGAGGAGATCGCCGATCTGCCTGCGCACCTCGCGGGCATCCGCGCGCATCTGGACGCCCTCGAGGCGCCGCGACGTGAGGTGACGGCACGCTCCCAGCCCTTCATGCTCGCCAGCCTGGGCGATCGTCCGCCGGCGGAGCGGGGCTGGCTCTTCGAGATCAAGTTCGACGGCGTGCGCGTGCTCGCCGCACGCCGCGGGAAGGCCATCGAGCTGTACGGGCGCAGCGGACAGCTCATCACCGGGCGCTATCCCGATCTCGCCCAGGTCCTCCTCGCCCTGCCGGTGGAGGACTTCGTCATCGACGGCGAGATTGTGGCCCTCGACGAGAACGGCCGTCCGAGCTTCCAGCGGCTCCAGCCGCGCATGGCCCTGACCGACGCCCGCGAGATCGAGGCGGCGACGGTGCGCGTGCCCGTGGACGGCGTGTTCTTCGACTGCCTCGCCTTGGACGGACGCGACCTGCGCCGCCTGCCCCTCAGTGAGCGCAAGACCTGCCTGCGGATGTTCGTCCCGCCGTTGGGCCCCGTGCGCTACGTGGATCACGTAGTCGAGCACGGCCTGGCGTTCCTGGAGGCGGCGGCGGAGCAGCGCCTCGAGGGCATCGTGGCCAAGCGCGCGGCGAGCGTGTATGCGGGCGGCCGCTCGCGCGAGTGGATCAAGATCAAGTGCCAGCGCCGGCAGGAGTTCGTGGTAGGCGGCTACACGGATCCCCAGGGCTCGCGCGGCTACTTCGGCGCACTCCACATCGGCTTCTACGACGAGGGCCGGCTCGTCTACGTCTCCAAGGTCGGCACCGGCTTCGACCAGGCCGGGCTCAAGAGCCTCTGGCAGAAGCTCCAGCCCCTCGAGCGGCCGACGCCGCCATTCGAGAGCGGAGCCATCCCCACGGGGAGGGGGCACCACTGGGTCGAGCCGAAGCTGGTCTGCGAGGTTCTGTTCACCGACTGGACGAACGACGGTGGGATCCGGCATCCGACGTTTCTCGGCTTGCGCACGGACAAGCGGCCCGAGGACTGCCGACGCGAGAGGCTGCCCGCCTCCGGACCTGACGAGATGTCGGTGGCTGTCCCGCCTGCTCCCACGCTCCCCGTCGCTCGCGACAGCATGGTGAAGGAGGTGAAGCTGACCAATCTCAAGAAGGTCTTCTGGCCCGCGGAAGGCTACACGAAGGGAGATCTCGTCGCGTACTACGAGCGCGTCGCACCGCTCCTCCTGCCCTATCTCCGCGAGCGGCCCCTCGTACTCACGCGGTATCCCGACGGCATCACGGGAAAGTCCTTCTACCAGAAAGACGCGCCGGAGTTCGCGCCGGCATGGGTGCACACGGAGCGCGTCTACTCGAAGGACGCGGGCCGCGACATCGACTACTTCGTGGTGGATGACGTGGAGTCGCTGCGCTACGTGGCCAACTCGGCGGCCATCCCGCTGCACCTGTGGGCATCCCGGGTGGACTCGCCCGAGCGGCCCGACTGGCTCGTGCTGGACCTCGATCCAAAAGGGGCGCCCTTCGCCGACGTGGTCAAGGTCGCCCAGGCTCTCCACCGCATCCTGGACGAGCTCGAGCTGCCGAGCTATCCGAAGACGTCGGGAGCCACGGGCCTCCACATCCTGATTCCGCTGGGCGCCCGATACTCCTACGACGAGGTGCGCACCTTCGCGCGCCTCCTCGCCGTTCTGGGCGTGGAGGCGGAGCCCGCCATCTCCACCATCGCGCGACCGATTCACGCCCGTGGTGGCAAGGTCTACATCGACTTCGGCCAGAATGGCCACGGCCAGACTATCGTGGCCCCGTACTCGCTGCGTCCGCTGCCCGAGGCGCCCGCCTCCTGTCCCCTCCTGTGGAGCGAGGTGACGGCGCGCCTCGATCCGTCGCGCTACACCATGGTCACCCTGCCGAAGCGCTTCGAGAAGATGGCCGATCCGCTCGCGCCCGTGCTGACCGGGAGAATCGACATGGCCGCCGCCATCGACGGCATCGAGCGACGTCTCGGGGCGGAGTCGGGGGGGAACGACGGAGGCGGGACAGGGACAGCCGGCGCGCGGAAGCGGAAGAGGCCCCGGCCTCCGCGCGCCTGATGCGGGAAGCTCCGATCAGGCCGTCGGCCAGTAGACGAAGCCGCACCCCGTCTGGGTGCAGTGCGCCGCCACGTATTCCACGAAGGTCGCCGGCCGCTTCATGGCCGCGGCCACGCTGATCCACGCGCGCACCTCGCCGGTGCCGGAGCGCATGTTGTCCGAGTCGAAGGTGAAGAGATGCTCGAGGGCGGCCACGTCGTTGCGCTGCAGCCGCTCCAGGATCCACTGGTCGAGAGGCTGGTCGATCCACCCCGCGTTGTACATGCCGGGGAAGTGCGAGAGGCCGCCCGAGGCGTAGATGGCGATGCGCTCCGGCCGGTCGCTGAGCACGTCTGCGATGGCCTCGCCCAGCCGGGCGCAGCGCGCCGCGCTGGGCAGGGGCGGGTAGTACTCGTTGAGGAACACGCACACGAGGGGAATCTCGAGCGCGGGATCCACCTCGGGCACGAGGTTCGAGACCATGTGGGAGACGCCGCGCTTGGGGTTCCCGCGCGGATCGAAGCGGCCGATGCTTGCCACGTCGAAGTCGCGGCGAACGAGACCGCGAAGGAGGTAGCGGGACAGCTCGCCGTGCTGGCGGAAGACGACCTTCGAGCGATCCTGCACCGGCATGTCGAAGGGGTCGCGGGCGCTCCGCCCCCAGATCGGCTCGTCGCCTGTGTAGATCGAGAAGGTGGGGTTGTTGGCGTCGTCGAACATGTCACCCTGATCGTCGCCGATCATGACGAGAGCGTCCGGACGGTAGGCGCGGAGCTGCTCGCGGAGGACGGCGAAGGCCGCCTCGATCTTCTGGATATGCCCATCGATGATGCCGGGCGTGGCGAGCTCCACCCGCGCGCTGTGGGGGAGGTGCTCCCGGGCCTGGGCGGGTATCCGCTCGATCATCCGGGGCCAGTACTGCGCCTTCTGGAACATCATCGGGGCGTGCGACGAGGCCATTCCCAGTCCCAGCATGCCGTGCCTCCTGTGGGCCGCGCGGGTCGGTCGCCGACCCGAGCGCTGCTCAAAGTGATCGAGGTGTTGCGGGAGCGTCCGCCCCCTGAACCTAGCACGCCAGGTCCGCCCGCGGAACCTCCACGCGGGGAGCCGCCTTCCGGCTCAGGGGTTCAGGAAGGCCTGGAGCTGGCGGGCGAAGGCAGGCCCCGTGCCTGCCTCCTCGTGCTTGAAGTACACGAAGGCGTCCCGCCAGCGATCGCCGAGCCGCTGGATCGTCCGGCTCCACTCCTCGAGGTCCGCCGCGGTGTAGCCCTGGTCGCGCAGCCGCAGGTAGCCCCAGTCCGCGGTCGCCTCCATGGGCGTGGTTGCCTCCTCCGTGTCGGCGATGCAGAGGGCTGCGTTGGCAGCCCGCAGGCGCTCATAGACGTCGTCGGCGAACCAGCTCTCGTGGCGGAACTCGAAGGCATGGCGGCCCCCGGCGGGGAGCTGGTCGAGGAGCCCGCCCAGCCGAACCAGGTCCTTCTTGAAGTTGGGCGGGAGCTGGAAGAGCAGGGGACCCAGCTTGGGGCCGAGGCCGGCCGCCGTGTCGAGGAAATACCGCAGTGGATCGGCGATCTCGCGGAGGCGTGCGATGTGGGTGATGCGCTGAGGCGCCTTGAGGGTGAAGGAGAAGCCCGGAGGGGTTTCCGCGTCCCAGCCCGCGATGGTCTTGGCGTTGGGCATCCGGTAGAAGGTGTAGTTGATCTCCACCGTGGAGAAGCGCTCCGCGTAGTACGGGAGCATCTTGCCGGTGGGGAACTTCTCCGGATAAAACGAGCCCCGCCACTCAGGATAGTTGTAGCCCGACGTGCCGACGCGGATCATGGCGCTTGGCCTGCCATGATACCGCCGCCCACCACGTGTCTAGCTGCCCCATTCTCCGGGCGCTCTACCCGGCGGGGCTTTCGCAGTGATCGGGCGAGAGCGCCGCCGCCCCGCTCGAGAGAGGTGGCGGGAGCGCCGGCGATCGTGCGACCTACGTGGTGAGCGCCTCGTGGACCTTGCCCACCATCTTGGCGCCCGGGTTCACGAGAGTCTTGTCGCCTTCGTCCTTCCACTTCGAGGGACAGACCTCGTTGGTCTTCTTGCCCATGTAGATGTTGGTCTTGAACTTCCGCATCATCTCGTCGATGTTCCGGCCGGGGTTGTAGAAGGCATCGAGGCCTGCCGGGGACGAAGCAGGGCATTGATTCCTGGGTCAGATCCGGCTATGGTCTCCCGTGCTCTTCGCAGGGAGCAGGTCCTGTACGAGACGCTTCGGCATGGTGTAAGGACATCCGACGGCTCCCGGTCAGGCGGCGTACAGGCCATCTCGCAGATCGGCCTATTCGTGGTTGCAGGTCGGGCAGGGGCCCGTGGGGGATCGCGCGTGCTGAAGGTCATTCGCAGCTTGCCGACCCTCTCCATGCGACCGACCGGGCACGTGCTGCCTGTCGAGATCGCTCCGATCGCTCGGCTGCCGCTCGCCCTGCCTATGTGCCCCGCTTCCGGGAATGACTATGGCTTCCACCACCAAGGCTGAGCTCGCCGCCGAGGTCGCGAAGCTGCGGGCGGCGCTCAAGCGTGAGCGCGCCAAGGCCGCCCGCCTCGGGGGAGCGCTCGCCGAGTCTCGCGAGCACCAGGCGGCCACCAGCGACATCCTGAGAGGGATCTCCCGCTCGCCGGCCGACGTGCAGCCGGTGTTCGACGCTATCGTGCGGAGCGCCGCCCGCCTGTGCGACGCCGAGTTCAGCGCGGTGACGCGCTTCGACGGGAAGCTGCTCCATCTCGCCGCCATCAGCAACATGTCCCCGCGCGAGACCGAGGCCTATCAGAGCCTCTTCCCGCGGCCGCCGCTCCGGAACTTTGTCATCGGCCGGGCCTTCCTCGAGGGCCAGCCCGTGCATGTCGACGACGTGACGGTGGACCCGGACTACGATCCGCGGACCCTTGAGGTGCTCCAGAGCGCCGCACGATATCGCACGTACCTGGGAGTTCCCATCTTCCGCGACGGCGTGCCCATCGGGGCGATCGGATGCGGTCGTCGCCGGGTCAAGCCGTTCACCCCAGAGCAGATCGAGCTCGTCAAGACCTTCGCCGCCGAGGCCGTCATCGCCATCGGCAACGCCAGCTTCGTTGCGGCGCTGGACACCCGGAACCACGACCTCGCGGAGGCCCTCGACCGCCAGACCGCCACTGCCGAGATCCTGCGCGCGGTCAGCCAGGCCCAGACCGACGTCCAGCCCGTCTTCGAGATCATCGCTGACAGCGCGCTGCGGCTGTTCAACGCGTGGTCGGTGTCCGTCTTCCGCTACGAGGATGGTCGGATCAGGCTGGCCGCGGCGCGGGGAGGCCGCTCCGGTAGCGACAGGCCCTTCGCCGAGCACCTCGGCGCGCCGCGGCCACCGAGCGGGGACCGGCCCGAAGGCCGGGCGGTGCTGAGCCGTCTCGTCCAGCACGTGGTCGACGCGGCCAGCGATCCGGGCTGGAGCCCGAGGTTCCGCGAGGACAGCCGCCTGCGCGGCTTCCGCTCGCTGCTCGCGGTTCCCATGCTGCGGGGCGATCAGGTCCTGGGGGTGATCGGGGTCAGCCGCGAGCGGAGCGGCGGTTTCGCGCCGGCGGAGATCGCGATCCTGCAGACCTTCGCCGACCAGGCGGTCATCGCCGTGGAGAACGCGCGGCTCCTCACGGAGCTCCAGACACGGAATGCCGATCTGACCGAAGCTCTGCAGCAGCAGACGGCCACCAGCGAGATCCTGAAGGTGATCTCGCGGTCGCCGACGAACGTGCACCCGGTCTTCGACGCCATCGTGACCAGTGCTGTGCGCCTGTGCGGAGGCCGCCACGGAACCGTCTACCGGCGACACGGTGACATGGTGGATTGCGTCGCCCAGCACAACGTGGTGCCTGACGTCCAGGATCTCCTGCGCAGCGCCTTCCCTCGACCGGTCGGGGTGGGCGCCTCGCCACACTTTCACCGGGCGCTGCTCGAGGGCAGAGTGGAGTCCATTCCAGACATCGACGAGGATCCGGACCTGTCGGTGCGCGTCCGAGACGTGTACCGACGGCACGCCATGCGAAGCGTGGTGATGGTGCCGCTCAGGGGGCAGCGAGAGGTGCTCGGGGTCCTCGTGGTTGGCCACGGCGATGTCGGGGCGTTCTCCGAAAGCCACATGGCCCTTCTCCAGACCTTCGCCGACCAGGCCGTCATCGCCATCGAGAACGTGCGCCTGTTCACGGAGCTGGAGGCGCGCAACAGCGAGCTGCGCGTGGCGCTCGAGCAGCAGACGGCCACCAGCGAACTCCTCAAGGTGATCGGCCGGTCCACCTTCGACCTCCAGCCGGTGTTCGAGACCCTGGCGGAGAACGCGGTGAAACTCTGCGACTCCAAGCGATCGTTCATCTTCCGCTTCGACGGTCAGCTGCTGCGGGTCGTGGCCACCCACAACGCCTCTGCCGAGATCAGAGCCTTCGTCGAGCAGAATCCCATCGCGCCGGGAAGGGGCAGCGCCACCGCGCGCGCCGGTCTCGAGCGGCGCACGATCCACGTCCATGACGCCCAGACCGACCCCGAATACACCTACGGCTCCCGACAGGTGGATCCTTTCCGGACCATACTCACGGTTCCCATGCTGAGGGCGGGCGAGCTGCTCGGGGTGATCCTGATCTATCGGCACGAGGTCCGGCCCTTCACCGACGGCCAGATTGCCCTCCTCGAGACCTTCGCGGATCAGGCCGCCATCGCCATCGAGAATGCGCGCCTGCTCACCGAGCTGCAGACCAAGAACGCCTCCCTCACCGAGGCCCTGGAACAGCAGACGGCCACTGCCGAGATCCTGCGGGTCATCAGCCGTTCGCCCACTGATGTGCAGCCGGTCTTCGAGGCCATCACGGAAAGCGCGATGCGGCTGTGCAGCGCGGACTATGCAAGCGCCAACCGGCTCGAGGGCGACAAGATTCACCTGGTCGCGCAGCACGGCCAGAGTGTGGAGTGGCTCGAGGCGGCCAGCCGTGTGTTTCCGGCCCCCTTGACCCCGGACCTGGTCTCGGGGAGGGCCATGGTGGATCGCGCCGTGGTGCACGTCGAGGACCTGCAGACTGACGCGCGGTTCCCGGCCAGCCAGGCGCTGGCGCGGACCATGGGATACCACAGCGTGTTGAGCGTGCCCATGCTCCGAGACAGCGGGCCAGTCGGCGCCATCATGGCTTTTCGCCAGGAGCTTCGCCCGTTCACCGAGGCGGAGATAGGGCTGCTCCACACCTTCGCCGATCAGGCGGTCATCGCGATCGAGAACGTGCGTCTGTTCACGGAGCTGGAAGCACGCAACAGTGAGCTCAAAACCGCCCTCGAGCAGCAGACGGCGACCAGCGAGCTGCTCAAGGTGATCGGACGGTCCACGTTCGATCTCCAGCCCGTGTTCGAGACGCTGGCCGAAAACGCAGTCAGACTGTGCGAAGCCAAGCAGGGGTTCATCTACCGCTTTGATGGCCAGGTTCTTCGAGCCGTTGCCGCCCACGACGTCTCGCCAGAGCTCAGAGAATTCGCCGAGCGGAATCCCGTCGCGCCCGGACGTGGCAGCGGCGCGGCGCGCGCAGCGCTGCAGCAGCACACCGTGCACATTCACGACGTTCGGATCGACCCCGAATACACGTACGCGGCGAAGGACATCGAGGCAATCCGAACGCTGCTCGCGGTCCCCATGCTCAGGGCAAACGAGCTGTTGGGTGTGATCTTGATCTATCGCCACGGGGTCCGGCCGTTCGCGGAGAGTCAGATCGCGCTGCTCGAGACCTTCGCCGACCAGGCCGCCATCGCCATCGAGAACGCGCGGCTGCTCACCGAGCTGCAGGCCAAGAATGCTTCCCTCACGGAGGCCCTGGAGCAGCAGACGGCCACCGCTGAGATCCTCCGCGTGATCAGCCGCTCCCCCACCGACGTGCAGCCCGTCTTCGAGGCCATCGCCGAGAGCTCCGTGCGCCTGTGCCGGGCTGACTACGGAGGCGCCTACAAGCTCGAGGACGGGATGATTCACTTCGGCGCCCACCACGGGCACACTGCGGAATGGCGTGAGGCGGCGGCCAGAACATTCCCGCACCCCCTCGCGAGAGACCTTATCGGTGGGGCGGCCATGCTGGATCGTGAGGTCGTGCACCTCGTGGACCTGCAGGCGGCCGATGGGTTTCCGGCCAGCCAGGCCCTGGCCCACACCATGGGGTATCGCACGGGCCTCGCGGTGCCGATGCTGCGCGACGATGGCCCGCTGGGCGCCATCGTGGTCTTTCGCCAGGAGAGCCGGCCTTTCACGGAAGGCGAGATTGGTCTGGTCCGCACGTTTGCCGACCAGGCCGTCATCGCCATCGAGAACGTGCGCCTGTTCACGGAGCTGGAGGCGCGCAACAGCGAGCTCCGCGTGGCCCTCGAACAGCAGACGGCCACCAGCGAGCTCCTCAAGGTGATCGGGCGTTCGACCTTCGATCTCCAGCCGGTCTTCGACACGCTGGCCGAGAACGCCGTTAGGTTGTGCGAGGCTGAGCGCGGGTTCATCTGGCGCTTCGATGGTCAGCTGCTGCGAGGCGTGGCGACTCACAATGTTCAGCCCGAACTGCGTGACTTCCTCGAGCGGAACCCCGTAGCGCCCGGACGCCAGAGCACTGCAGCCCGCGCAGCCCTGGAGCGGCGCACGGTGCAGATTCCCGATGCGCTGGCCGACCCTGAGTATTCCTACGGCGCCACACAGGTCGAGCGCCTCCGCACCGTGATTGCCATACCCATGCTCCGGGCCGGCGAGCTGCTGGGCGTCATCGCCATCTACCGGCTGGAGGTCCGGCCGTTCACGGAAAGTCAGGTCGCGCTCCTGGAGACTTTTGCCGACCAGGCGGCCATCGCCATCGAGAACGCGCGCCTGCTCACGGAGCTACAGGCCAAGAACGCGAGCCTCACCGAGGCTCTGGAGCAGCAGACGGCGACGAGCGAGATCCTCAAGGCGATCAGCACCTCGCCAACCGATGTGCGGCCCGTGTTCGACATGATCGCCAGGAACGCCGTAACACTCTGTGGCGCGGAGCTCAGCGTCGTGACCACACTTGGGGGCGATCATCTGGAGCTGGCGGCAGTGTACGGCCTCACCTCCGAGGGCATCGAGGCCACGCGGGATGCTTTCCCTATGCCGCTGGATGCCGAATCGACGAGCGCTCGGGCGGTCCGCACCCGTGCGGTCGTCCACTTCGAAGACGTCATGGCTGACGCCAAGTATCAGTACAAAGACACGGCGCAAGTTGGGCGCTGGCGCGGGACGCTGGGCGTGCCAATGCTGCGAGAGACGCAAGTGATCGGCGCGATCATGGTCGCTCGGACAACCCCGGGCCGCTTCTCGGAGGCACAGATCGCGCTTCTGCAGACCTTCGCCGACCAGGCGGTAATCGCCGTGGAGAACGTCAGGCTCTTCACGGAGCTGGAATCTCGGAACAGCGAGTTGCGAGTAGCCCTCGAGCAGCAGACGGCTACGAGTGAGCTGCTGAAGGTGATCGGGCGGTCCACCTTCGATCTCCAGCCCGTGTTCGACACGCTGGCCGAGAACGCGGTGCGGCTCTGCGGGGCCAACCGCGCCTTCGTCTTCCGCTTCGATGGCGAGCTCCTGCGCGTGGCGGCCACCCACGGGTCTTCCCCGGCGCTGATCGCTTTCGTGGAGCAGAACCCGATCGCCCCCGGACGTCACAGCGGGACCGCCCGTGCAGCCCTCGAGCGACGTACGATCCACATCCACGACGTCCTCGCTGATCCCGAGTACACCTATGGTGTCACCCAGGTGGACCCCGTCCGAACGGTGCTCGGCATCCCCATCCTCAGGGCGGACGAGCTCCTCGGTGTGTTCATGATCTTCAAGCTCGAGGTCAGCCCGTTCACGGACGGCCAGATCGCGCTGATGGAGACGTTCGCCGACCAGGCGGCCATCGCCATCGAGAACGCGCGCCTGCTCACAGAGCTCCAGGCCAAGAACGCGAGCCTCACCGAGTCCCTGGAGCAGCAGACGGCCACCAGCGAGATCCTGCGCGTGATCTCACGCTCGCCGACGGACGTGCAACCTGTCTTCGAGACTATCGCCGCCAATGCGCTCAGGCTCTGCGCCGCCTCGTTCAGCGCCGTGTTTCGCTTCGACGGCGATCTCATCCACTTGGCCGCCCTTCACAACATGGCCAACCCCGAGGGAGCGGAAGCCCTGCGACGGGCGTTCCCCGCGCCACCCGGCCGCGGCGGCTCGGTGGCCCGCAGCATTCTCTCGAGAAACGTCGAGTATGTCCGTGACGTGCTCGAGGATCCTGAGTACCGGATCCATGACGTGGCCCGGGCGGCGGGGTACCGGAGCAGCCTGTCGGTACCTATGCTGCGCGGGGGAAATCCCATCGGCGTCATCAACGTTTCCAGTGCCGCCCCTGCCGGGTTCTCCGAGACGCAGGTCGAGCTCGTCAAAACCTTCGCCGACCAGGCCGTCATCGCGGTCGAGAACGTGCGGCTCTTCACGGAGCTGGACACGCGCAACAGCGAGCTTCGGACCGCCCTAGAGCAGCAGACGGCGACCAGCGAGCTGCTCAAGGTGATCGGGCGCTCGACGTTCGATCTCCAGCCGGTCTTCGAGACGCTGGCCGAGAACGCGGTCCGGCTGTGCGAGGCCGAGAGAGCGCTCATCACTCGTTCGGACGGTCAGCTCTTGTGTCTAGTGGCTAGCTACAACGCCTCACCTGAGCTCATTGCATTCGTCGAGCGGAATCCCATCACGCACGGACGCGGAAGCATCACAGGTCGTGCCGCTCTCGAACGGCGCACGATCCACGTTCATGACGTCCAGATAGATCCCGAGATGACCTATGGCGGGCGGGAGGTCGACCCTATCCGAACGGCCCTCGGCGTCCCCATGCTCCGCGCTGGAGAGCTGCTCGGCGTAATCTACATCTACAAGCTCGAGGTCCGACCGTTCACCGATGGCCAGATCACGCTGATGGAGACCTTCGCCGACCAGGCCTCCATCGCCATCGAGAACGCGCGGCTGCTCACCGAGCTGCAAGCCAAGAACGCGAGCCTCACGGAGGCTCTCGAGCAGCAGACGGCCACGGCTGAGATCCTGCGTGTGATCTCGAGCTCACCCACGGATGCCCGACCAGTCTTCGACACGATCGCGCACAATGCCCGCAGGTTGTGTGAAGCAGGCAGCTCCCAGGTGGTCACCAATGACGGGGAGTTGATGCATCTCGAGGCTTTCGACAGTATGAGCCCAGACCAATCCGATGCCCTGAGGAGGGTGTTCCCCATGGCCGCCCACATGGGGAGCGCCGCCGGCCGAGCCGTGTTGACACGGCAGCCAGTCCATATCCTCGATCTCCAGAAGGACCGTGACTACAACATAGGGGCGGTGGCCGCCGCCGGACTCGCGACGGTCCTGGCGGTGCCCATGCTTCGGGATGGATCCCCGATCGGCACTGTGAACGTTCACGTGTGGGGGACGCCGCGGGCGTTCTCCGACAAGCAGATCACGCTCCTTCAGACATTCGCCGACCAGGCGGTCATAGCCATTCAGAACGTGCGGCTCTTCAAGGAGCTGGAGGCGCGCAACAGCGAGCTCCGGATCGCCCTCGAGCAGCAGACGGCCACCAGCGAACTGCTCAAGGTGATCGGCCGGTCCACGTTCGATCTCCAGCCCGTGTTTGAGACGCTGGCCGAGAACGGGGTCAGGCTGTGTGAGGCCGAGCGCGGCCTGATCTGGCGCGTGGACGGCGAGGTCCTGCGCGCCGTGGCCAGCCACAACATGTCGGCCGAGCTGAAGGACTTCATCGCGCGCAATCCCATCACGCCCGGACGAGGCAGCGCCACCGCTCGGGCGGCCTTCGAGCGGCGCATCGTCCACGTGCACGACGCCCTGACCGATCCCGAGTACACCTACGGGGGACCCCAGGTCGATCCCTACCGGACGATCGTGGCCATCCCCATGCTCCGGTCCGACGAGCTGCTCGGGGTCATCGTGATCTATCGCCACGAAGTTCGCCCCTTCACGGACAGCCAGATCGCGTTGATGGAGACCTTCGCCGACCAGGCCTCCATCGCCATCGAGAACGCGCGCCTCCTCACCGAGCTTCAGGCTCGCACCGCGGCCCTGACTCGCTCCGTGGAGGAGCTGCGCGCCCTCGGCGAGGTGGGGCAGGCCCTCAGCTCCACCCTCGACCTCGAGACCGTGCTCAGCACCATCGCCTCACGAGCCAGCCAGCTCGCGCGCACGGACTCATGCACCGTGTACGAGTGGGACGAGCAGACCGAGGTGCTCACCCTCCGTGTCGCCCACAATCTTGACGAGGAGGTCGTCGAGGTGGCCCGGCGCTCTCCCATCCGGCGCGGGGAGGGAGTGGGTGGGCGCATGGCCATCACGCTGGAGCCGATCCAGATCCCCGACATCGCCGAAGAAGGTGCCTACGCGGGCCCGCTTCGCGATGTCCTGTTGCGCACAGGTACCCGGGGGCTGCTCGGCGTGCCGCTGCTCCGCGAGGGACGCCTGCTCGGCGGCCTCACCGTGACCCGCAAGACGCCGGGGGAATTCCCCCCGGAGGTGGTCGACGTGCTCAAGACCTTCGCCAGCCAGTCGGCGCTGGCCATCCAGAACGCGCGGCTCTTCCAGGAGATCGGCGACAAGAGCCGCCAGCTCGAGGCGGTGGACCGGCACAAGTCCGAGTTCCTCGCCAACATGTCCCACGAGTTGCGGACGCCGCTCAACGCCATCATCGGCTACAGCGAGATGCTCCAGGAGGACGCAGCCGACCTGGGGGCCGAGCAGTTCACGGAAGACCTCAAGAAGATCAACGCGGCGGGCAAGCATCTGCTCGAGCTGATCAACGCCGTGCTCGATCTCTCGAAGATCGAGGCGGGCAAGATGGAGCTCTACCTGGAGAGCTTCGACGTGCCGTCGCTGGTGCGGGACATCGCCGCAGTGATCCAGCCCCTGGCTGCCAAGAACGGGAACGAACTCGAGGTCCACTGCGCGGACGAGATCGGGAGCATGCGCGCCGACCTGACCAAGGTGCGCCAGGCCCTCTTCAACCTGCTGAGCAATGCCTGCAAGTTCACTGAGCGCGGCACCGTCTCCCTGACGGTGGAGCGGGAGACGGCCGAGGGCCAGGAGTGGCTGATCTTCAGCGTGCGCGACACGGGCATCGGCATGACGCCCGAGCAGCTCGGGCGACTCTTCGAGGCCTTCTCCCAGGCCGACGCGGCGACCACCCGCAAGTACGGCGGTACCGGGCTCGGCCTCGCTCTGAGCCGGCGGCTCTGCCGGATGATGGGCGGCGACGTCATGGTGGAGAGCGAGGCCGGCCGAGGCAGCGCGTTCACCATCCGCCTACCTGCCGTCGTGGCGGAGACGGTGGAGGCAGCGAAGGCGGCAGAGACGGCGCCGCCCGCGAGCGAGGCGCTCGACGCCGGGACAGTGCTGGTGATCGACGACGAGGCGGCGGTACGGGACCTGATGCAGCGCTTCCTCGCCCGGGAAGGCTTCCGGGTCGTCACGGCGGGAGGCGGCGAAGAAGGGTTGCGCCGGGCCCGGGAGCTCAGGCCGGATGCCATCACCCTCGACGTCATGATGCCGGGCATGGACGGTTGGGCGGTGCTCTCCTCGCTCAAGGCCGATCCCGCGGTGGCTGACATTCCCGTGATCATGCTGACCATCGTGGACGATCGGAACCTCGGCTACGCCCTGGGCGCCGCCGAGTACCTGACCAAGCCCATCGACCGCGAGCGCCTCGTGGCCGTGCTCGGGAAGTATCGCCGCGACCAGCCCGTGCTCGTAGTGGACGACGACCTGACCGTGCGTCAGCTCCTGCGGCGCATGCTCGAGGCGGAGGGGTTCGGGGTGGTGGAGGCGGAGAACGGGCGCGCTGCCCTCGAGCGTCTGCGGGAGGTCGCGCCCTGCGTGGTTCTCCTCGACCTCATGATGCCGGAGATGGACGGCTTCGAGTTCGCCGCGGAGTTCCGCCGCCACGAGGCGTGGCGCGGCATTCCCATCGTGGTGGTGACGGCCAAGGATCTCTCGCACGAGGACCGCGAGCGGCTGAACGGCCACGTCCAGAAGATTCTCCAGAAGGGCACCCACGGGCGGGATCAGCTCCTCGCCGAGGTGCGCGAGCTCGTGACGACCAGCGTCGCCCGCCGGAGGCCGCGCACCTGATGCCCAAGATCCTGCTCGTCGAGGACAACGAGATGAACCGCGACATGCTCTCCCGGCGCCTCGTTCGGCGCGGCTACGAGGTTGCCATCGCCGTGGACGGCGAGCAGGGCCTGGCCATGGCGCGCTCGGAGGCGCCCGCGCTCGTGCTGATGGACATGAGCCTCCCCGGGCTCGATGGCTGGGATGCGACCCGGCAGCTCAAGGCGGCGGAGGAGACGCGGGGCATTCCCGTGATCGCACTGACCGCGCACGCCATGTCCGGCGACCGCGAGAAGGCCATGGCCGCGGGCTGCGACGACTTCGACACGAAGCCGGTGGATCTCGAGCGGCTGGTCGGGAAGATCGAGGCGCTCCTCAAAGCCAAGGCGGGTCCGTGACCGCCGAGCCGAGCCCGCTCGCCCATCTGCGTCACGAGCTGCGTACCCCGCTCAACCACATCATCGGCTACGCGGAGCTCCTGCTGGAGGACGCGCCGTCCGACGGTGCGGCGATGACGGGGGACCTCCGCCACCTCCTCGACGACGCCCGCGCCGTGCTGTCCATCGTCAACGAGCGGCTCGCTCCCGGCGGCAAGGACGCAGACACGATCGACGTGGTGGCCCTGGGCCAATCCGTCCTGGAGCCGGTGACGCGCATCGTGACGGGAACGAAGAAGCTCGAGCAGGCCGCGGAGGCCCACGGCAAGCCGCAGATGCTGCCGGATCTCGGCCGCATCGCCGAGGCCGCCGAGCGCCTCACCCGGCTCCTCTCGCCCGCGCCCACGACCGTCGATGCCGTCGGGGCGCGGACGGACGGAGCGGCCGGCGGCGGCGAGCCCGGGAGCCTAGGCGTTCTCCTCGTGGTCGACGACGATCAGGCCAATCGCGACCTCCTCGCCCGCCGGCTCGTCCGCGACGGCTACACGGTGCACACGGCGGCCGACGGCCACGCCGCCCTCGAGATGCTAAGCCGGACCCTGGCCCCGCCCATCGAGCTCGTCCTCCTCGACGTGATGATGCCGGGCATCGACGGCTACGAGGTGCTGCGGCGGCTCAAGAACGATCCCGCGCGCCGCGAGCTGCCCGTGCTCATGATCTCCGCCCTCGACGAGGTGGGCAGCGTGGTCCGGTGCATCGAGCTGGGGGCCGAGGACTACCTGCCCAAGCCCTTCGATCCCGTGCTCCTCCGCGCCCGCATCGGCACCTGCCTCGAGAAGAAGCGCCTGCGCGACCGGCAGGCCCGGCAAGCCCGGGAGCTCGCGGAGTGGAATCGCACGCTGGAGCAACGCGTGGCCGAGCAGGTGAGCCAGATGGAGCGGCTGGGGCGGCTCAAGCGCTTCTTCTCTCCGCAGCTCGCGGAGCTGATCCTGGCGGGCGGCGCGACGGACCCGCTGGCGAGCCACCGCGTCGATGTGACAGTGGTCTTCCTCGACCTGCGCGGGTTCACCTCGTTTGCGGAGACGGCCGATCCCGAGGAGGTCATGGGCGTGCTGCGCGAGTACCACGCGGAGATGGGGCGGCTCATCCTCGAGCACGACGGGACGCTCGAGCGCTTCACGGGCGACGGCATGATGATCTTCTTCAACGACCCCGTGCCCGTGCCGAACGCGCCGGAGCGGGCCGTCCACATGGCCCTGGCCATGCGGGAGCGCGCCCGCCACCTCGACGCGGCCTGGCGCAAGCAGGGCTATGATCTCGGCATGGGCATCGGCATCGCGCAGGGCTACGCCACCATCGGCGCCATCGGCTTCGAAGGACGCTGGGACTACGGGGCAATCGGCACGGTGACCAATCTCGCTGCGCGGCTCTGCGGGGAGGCGAGCCACACCGAGATCCTCCTCTCCCAGCGCGTGGCGGGAGCCGTCGAGCATCTCGTGACCCTGGAAGCGCTGGGCCCGCTGGCCCTCAAGGGCTTCGCCCGGCCCGTGCCTGCCTTCCGTGTGGTGGGACCGAGGAGCGCGTGACTCTCTCGCCGACAGCGTTTCCATCATCACGGTGGCGGGAAGCGGTATCGGCGGCGCGGTGGCCCTGAGGAGCGCATGACCCTCGCCGAGAGCGTTTCCATCATCACAGGAGCGGGAAGCGGCATCGGCGGCGCGGTGGCCCTGAGGAGCGCATGACCCTCGCCGACCGGGTTGCCATCGTCACGGGAGCGGGAAACGGTATCGGCCGCGCGGTGGCCATGGCCCTCGCCCAGGCGGGAGCGCACGTGGTCGCCGTCGACATCGACGGCGCCCTCGCCCAGGCCACCGCCGAGGTGGCGGGCGCGGCGGGGTCGAAGAGCCTCGGCTTCGGGACGGACGTGGGGGATCTGGGCGCCATCGACCGGATGGTCGAGCGGGCCGTGGCCACCTTCGGCCGCATCGACATCCTCGTGAACAACGCCGGCGTCACCCGGCGCGCCTACATCATGGACCTGACCGAAGCGGACTGGGACCGCATCATGCGCGTCAACGCCAAGGGCGTGTTCTTCTGCCTCCAGCGTGTGGCCCGCGAGATGATCCCGCGCCGGAGCGGGAGCATCGTCAACATCGCCTCCATCGCGGGCAAGGGCTACGCGGGCACCTCCAACGCGATCTACGCGGCGAGCAAGGGCAGCGTGATCTCCCTCACGCGCACCGCCTCGCAGCAGCTCGCGCGCCACAACATCAACGTCAACGCCATCTGCCCCGGCACCACCGTCACCGCGCTCTCCGAGGCCAACGTGGCCGTGCGCGCTCGCGACGAAGGAGTGTCTGTGGAGGAGATGACGAAGCGCCGCAACGCAGCGATTCCTCTCGGCCGCCCTAACGATCCGGAGGACGTGGCAGCCCTCGCTGTCTTCCTCGTCTCGCCGGGTGCGCGGAACATCACGGGGCAGTCCCTCAACGTGGACGGGGGCATCATCTTCGACTGAGGGCGGCGCGAGACGGGCCGGCTAGGCGCTACGGCCGGCCGAGGGCTCGTCGGTCTCGATCTGCTCCAAGATGGCGATGTGCCCGTCGATCACGGCGAGCATCTCGGCGAGATCGGCGGCGAACCAGTCGCAGCCGCCGAGGGTGAGTACGTCCAGGGCGGAGGCGAGGTGGGCGGCCACGCCGGCGAGGACTCGGATCTGATGGCCACTACTTCCGATGTCCATCATTCGTCGCTTGGTAATCCCGCTCCGCTCCGCTGTCAACCACGAAGTTATCCACATATCCCCAGCCATTCACAGAGCACGACGCCCAAGACATCAGGAGCTTAGAGCGACCCGGAGCCGCGGTAGCGTGATCGATGCGGCTGGAGTATCGTCGAGGCGACGCGGAAGGTCATGAGCCAGCTCAACTCCAAGAAGCGTGCGCGGCTGCCCGATCGCGCCTTCGCCTACATCGATACGCGCGGCCGGCGGCGGCTGCCCATCAACGACGAGTCGCACGTGCGCAACGCCCTCGCCCGCTTCAACCAGGTCGCCTTCGAGGACGAGGCGTCGCGCGAGCGCGCCCGCACCCGGCTCCTCGCCGCCGCCAAGAAGTACGGCATCGTGCCCATCGGCTTCATCACAGGACAGCTCCAGTCCCAGGCGAGCGAGGCCACGGCGGGGCGACTCGTCATCGAGCTGGGGCGCGGGGGCACACCGGGCGAGTTCGAGGGCCGGCTGCGCGCCGCTCTCCGCGACCCCACCCTCACCGTGCTCCAGTGGTCGGAGGCGGCGGGCAGCTATCTCGACGGCGCGGGCAAGCCCGCGACCTTGCCCGCCGACGGCGGCGAGCGCGCGGTGACCCTGCTGGAGCGGCAGGGGCGGCCCATGACCGCCCTCGTTCACGACCGCGCGGTGCTCGCGAATCCGGATCTGGTGCGCACGGTGACCGCCGCCGTGCAGCTGACCGTCGAGAACGAGCGGCTGCGCGGCCAGGTCCAGGCGCAGGCCAGCGAGGCGCGCAGCCTCCCCTCGGGCCACGTCACCTTCCTGTTCACCGACATCGAGGGCTCCACGGGCCTCCTGAGCCGGCTGGGCGATCGCTACGCCGCGCTGCTCGCCGAGGTGCGCGGTCTCATCCGCACCGCGGTGCAGCGAGGCAAGGGCCGCGAGGTCGACGCGCGCGGCGACGAGTTCTTCGCCGTCTTCGAGCGCGCGCCCGCCGCCCTCGATGCCGCGCTCCGGATGGAGCGCGCGGTGCAGGGCAGGGCGTGGCCGGACGGCGTAGAGGTGCGTCTCCGCACGGGGCTCCACAGCGGGCGCCCCACGCTCACCGACGCGGGCTACGTCGGCCTGGCCGTGAACACCGTGGCCCGCATCTGCGCGGCGGCCCACGGCGGCCAGATCCTGCTCTCCGAGGCGGCCCGCGATGCCTCCCGCCGCGCGCGCCCGGCCGGCGTCCGGTTCCGCGGGCTGGGCTCCCACCGGCTGCGCGGTCTGCGCGAGCCGGTCACGCTCTTCCAGGCGCAGGCCCCCGGGCTCGAGTCGAGCTTCCCACCGCTTCGGAGCGGCGCCGCCGAGACGGCCGGCCGCTGAGGCCGGGTCAGACGGAGATCCGTCCCTCGCGGATGGCAACGGTCACCGCCTCCGTGCGGCTCGACGCGTGCAGCTTGTCGAGGATGGACGCCACGTGGAACTTCACCGTGTTGCGCGAGATCCTGAGGCGGAGGGCGATGCGGCGGTTGTCGATGCCCTCCGCCATCATCTCGAGGATCTCGAGCTCTCGCGCGGTCAGCGCGCTGCCGCTCCTCGATGACGCAGGCGTGGGCGCACCGACTGCCGTCTCGGGGTGACGCACGACCAGGCCCGCGAGGACGGCGGCGAGCGCCGCCCGGACCTCCTCCGCCGTCGCGTCGTCACGGAGCACGGCCCGGAGATTCGCCGCGCGCCGCTTCGCTTCTCCGCTCTCCCGCGCGCCGGGAGCGAGGAGCATCACGGGGAGGGCGCGCGCCGTTAGCCTGTCGAGGACGCGTGCGGCCCGCTCCGGCGTGGTGGCGAGCACGACGGCGTCGGGCATGTCGGCAGCGATTCGGGCTGTGGAGTCGGCGAGGCGGCCCACCGTCACGCACCATCGGCCATCGGAGCGTAGCATCGCCTCGATCCTCGCCGCGCGCAGCTCGTCGTCGGCGAGGACGAGGATCGTCGCCGGCCGTCGTCCCGCCTCCGTCATGCCCCGCTCACTCCGGCCGCCCTCACGAAACGCGCGACCTCGCGTATCGGGATGGCCAGCGCGAGGGGACCCACCACCATGGCGTTGAGGCCGATGACCTGGCCCGACGCGTCGGCGAGCGGGCCGCCGGAGTTGCCCCGTTCGAGCCTGACGTCCGCCTGGATCCACGAGCGGCCGCCGGGCCTGATCGGGCCGACGGCGTGCACGATGCCGACGGAGAGCGCTCCGCGAACGCCCAGAGGATGGCCTACCGCGGCCACGAGGGAGCCCACGGGAGCCGCCGTGTCGCCGATCGAGGCGGCGGCTATACCCGTGCCCAGGACCCGGAGCAGGGCAAGGTCGGCATCTGCGTCCCGCGCGATCACCTGTCCCTCGAGGCGGCGACCATCGATCAATCGTACGGCCGCTCGCGAGCCGCGCACCACGTGCGCATTGGTCACCACGCACCCGGGCGGCCAGAGGACGCCGGAGCCGAGGGAGGCGCGGGAGTCCGCCACCTCGGCGGTGATGCGGCGCAGCTGTTCTGCGAGACGCGACAGGTCCGTCACCACGCCTCCGAGCTACCGGGAGCGCTCGCCCACGCGCAGCTGAAGATCGCGCGGCTCACCGCCACGGATCACCGAGGCGACGACGGCCTCGCCGACCCGGTCGGGCTGCAGCACCCGGCGGAGATCGATGGGATCCGTGATGCTGGCCCCGCCTAGGGACACAACGACGTCGCCGATCACGAGCCCGCCCTGGGCAGCGGGGCTTCCCGGCTGCACGGCGACCACGATCACCGCCGTGGCCTGCTCCAGGCTGAAGCGCTGGCGGAGAGCGTCGGGCAAGCGGACCGGCTGGGTGCTGACGCCGAGATAGGGACGCGGGATGTGCCCACGCCGCTGGAGCCCGTCGAGGAGACCCTCGACGATCGCGGCGGGAATGGCGAGGTGCTGGCTGCGACTCGCTCCGGAGGTATTGATACCGATGACCTGACCGCTCACGTCCACCAGCGGGCCGCCGGAGAAGCCTGGATAGAGCGTCAGGTCGAGGTCGAAGAGGGCGCGGGCCGCGCCCCCTCGGTCGCTGGCGATGGAGCTGACCACGCCCCAGCTCGCGCGCGGTCCCTCGCCGACGGCCAGTACGATGTGGCCGGCCTGGACTGCGCTCGAGTCGCCGATCCGGGCCGCGGGCACGTCACCCGCGTCGACCCTGAGCACCGCAAGGTCGACCGTGGGATCGCGGCCGGCGAGGGTGGCGGGGACGGAGCGGCCGTCGGGCCGGGTCAGCGTGATGTCGTCGTCCGTCTGCACGGTGTGGTCGGCGGTGACGACGAGGCCGGGGCGCCAGTGCACCCCCGTCGAGCCCGTGCGCCGCCGGGCGGTGACCCCGAAAATGCTCCGGCTCGTCTGCTGCACCGCGGCGGCGAGCCCGTTCGAGAGCGTGACCAGATCGTTCATGTGTCCTCCTCTGGTTGAGAAGCGATGGCCCCAGCATGCCTATCTCGCCGGATCGTGGGTATCGCCCAGATGGGCGGGGAAGCATGCAGGGCGCGACCTTGCAGGCGATCCGGCCTTCCACTACCATGGCCGCGCGTCGATCGCCGGGCAGCGCTGCGCGCACCCCTCACCTCGGGAGGAAGACATGAAGGCGAGCGGACGGTTGGGCCTCGGTCCGCTGTCGCTGCTCCTCGTGTTCTCCTCGAGCGCCGCCGCGCAGACGGGGTCCAAGAGCAAGACGGTGCGGCTGACCAACCAGCAGAACGCGCCCGCCGAGGTCTACATCAACTTCGCCGCCGACTCCGTGCTCAGTACCAGATGAACGAGCCCAACGGGACGATCGAGGTGGCGCTCCTGCCGAAGTAGCGGCACGATCGGCGGAGGCTCGCGTCATGGACACGCAGCTCCTCGAGATCACCGACTACCCGACGGCTGTCCGCACCTTCGACTGGAAGGCATTGTGGGGGCTGGTGGATGGCACCGCGGAGCGACTCAACCTCGCCCACGAATGCGTGGACCGCCACCCGCCCGCCGCGCCCGCGCTCCGCATCCAGCGCGCGGACGGCGGCCGGGAGATCCACACCTTCGGCGAACTCGCCGCGTGGTCGTCCCGCTTCGCCCACTGGCTGGAGGCGGAGGGCGTGGGCCGCGGCGAGCGCGTGGCGATCATGCTCGAGCCCTCGCTGCCCTTCTACGGCGCGCTGTTCGGCGCCGTCCGGCGGGGCGCGATCGCCGTCCCCCTCTTCACCCTGTTCGGTCCCGAGGGCCTCGGCCTGCGCATCGGAGATTGCTCGCCCACCGTGCTCCTCACGGATCGCGACGCCGAGCGCTGGCGCGCGCAGTTCCCCGGCCTCCGCGTGGTCGTGGCCGACGCCGCCCTGGAAGCTGCCCTCGCCCGTCACCCGGCCGTCTACGCGCCCGCCACCGCCGCCGACGATCTCGCGGTGTTCCAGTACACCTCGGGCACGACGCGCGCCCTTCCCGAGGCGGTGAAGCACACGCACCGCTCGGTGGTCACCCTCATGATCGCCGCGCTCTATGGCGTGGGCCTGCGCCCGGGTGACCGCTATTTCTGCCCGTCCTCACCCGCTTGGGGGCACGGGCTGTGGCACGGGACCATCGCGCCCCTCGCCCTCGGCATCGCGGTGGGGAGCTACGCGGGGCGCTTCGAGGCACAGCGGATCTTCGAAGCGCTCCAAGCCTTCGAGATCACCAACATGGCGGCGGCGCCCACCGTGTACCGGCTCCTGCGCGCCTCCGGACTCGCCGCTCGCCATCCGTTCCGTCCCGCCAAGCTCTCCTTCACCGGCGAGCCCATGGACGTCGCCACCTGGCAGTTCATCGAGCGCACGTTCGGTGTCACCCCGCGCAGCATGTACGGCTCGACCGAGGTGGGCGTCATCATCGTGAGCTATCCCGGCTTCACGGGTTTCGAGGTGCGCGCGGGCTCGCTGGGCAAGGCCGCCCCCGGCTGGGAGGTGGGCATCGTCGATGCGGAGGGACGCCCGGTGCCCCGGGAAACCATGGGGGAGATCGCCGTGCGGCGCCGCGGGCAGTGGTTCCTCGTGAAGGACCGCGGGCGCATGGACGCCGACGGCTACTTCTTCCACGCGGGCCGCTCCGACGACGTCATCATCTCCGCAGGCTGGACCATGAGCGCGGTGGAGATCGAGGGTGTGCTCATGGCGCATCCGGAGGTGCGCGAGGCGGCGGTGATCGCGGTGGCCGACGAGCTGCGCGGTCAGGTCGCCAAGGCGTTCGTGGTAGCGCGCGGAATGGACCCTGCGCTCCCCGCCGCGCTCCAGGGCTGGGTGCGCGAGCGCCTGAGCCAGCACGAGTATCCGCGCGCCATCGAGATCGTGGACGAGCTGCCGAAGACGCCGGGGGGGAAGATCAACCGCCAGGCCCTGCGCGAGCGCGAGGCACGGAAAGCCTAGCCTGTATTATTCACGAGTGCCGCACGTGCGATCGGGGCGGGTGGCGTGGGGGGGGGGGGGGGCCCCCCCCGGGGGGGGGGGTGGGGGGTGGGGGGGGGCCCCCCCCCCCCCCGGGGGCCCCCCCCCCCCCGGGCGCCCCGGGGG
>JBKOVG010000057.1:0-10808 GCA_046723845.1 Candidatus Methylomirabilota bacterium
GCGCCGCCACGAGCGCCCGCGCCTCCTCCTGCTCGTCCACGTCGGCGGCGGGTGGGCGGAGGCGGCGGCCCATCAGGCCTTCCGGGCGGATCAGCATGATGATGACCAGGCCGAGGCCGAAGAAGAACCAGCGCCACAGCGTGAGATCGACGCGGGCGAGGACCGCGATGTCGAGGGAGCGGCCGATCCAGCGCACGAGGAAGGTGAGCTGGGCGAGGAGGATGCGGTCGAACAGCGTGATGAGCATGCCGCCCAAAATCACGCCCTTGAGGCTGCCCATGCCCCCCAGCACGATCATGCAGAGGAGCATGATCGACACGTTGAACTCGAAGGCACCCGGCGTGATGGCCTGGAGCTTGGCCGCGTAGAAGGAGCCCGCGAAGCCGGAGAAGGAAGCGCCCAGGGCGAAGGCGAGGAGCTTGGTCTTGATCGGGCTCACCCCGGTGCAGTCGGCCGCCGTCTCGTCCTCGCGGATGGCCATCCAGGCGCGGCCGAGCCGCGAGTCGCGCATGCGGTTCATGGCCCACAGCGAGAGCGCGCCGATGACGAGGATGAGGAAGTACCAGGGGATGAAGTCGGTGTCGAAATTGACGAAGGGCAGGTGCGGCCGGCCCACGGGGTTGACGCCGTTCTCACCACCCGTGAGGTTGAGGCGCTCCACCGGCTTCCAGCCGCCGATGTCGATGGTGATGTCGCCCATGTTGCGGATGGCCACGGGGATGATCTCGCCGAAGGCCAGCGTGATGATGGCGAGGTAGTCGCCGCGCACGCGGAGGGTCGGCGCGCCGATGATCACCCCGAGCAGGGCCGAGACGGCGGCGGCGATCCAGATGACGACCCAGAAGCTCCACGGGTACCCGTAGAGTGGCGAGCCCAGCACGGGCGAGTTGAGCAGGCCCATGGTGTAGGCGCCGATGGCGAAGAAGGCTGCGTAGCCGAGGTCGAGCATGCCCGCGTAGCCGACCACGATGTTGAGCCCCAGGGCGAGGAGGACGTAGATCATGGCGTCGGTGACGGCATGCACCGTCTGCGCCTGGAGCCAGCGGTCGACGAAGGGATAGCCGAGGAGCGCGGCGACCAGGAGGACCGCGGGAAGGAGACGGACGGAGCGCGAGTCGCTCACGCCTTGTCCGGGACGCGCTCGCCGAGCAGCCCCTGGGGCCGGAAGATCAGGACCAGGATGAGGATGGAGAAGACGATGGCGTTGGTCCACCGCGCCGAGATGTACTGATCGCTCCACGCGGAGAGGAAGCCGATGGCCAGGCCGCCGAGAGCGGCGCCCGGCATGCTCCCGATTCCTCCCAGCACCGCCGCGGTGAAGGCGCGCAGCCCCGCCTGGTAGCCCATCCACCACATGCCGATGTTGTAGTAGAGCCCCTGGATGAGACCGGCCGCGCCGGCGAGGGCACCCCCGATGAAGAAGGTGAGCACGATGGTCTTCTCCACGTCGATGCCCATGGAGAGCGCGGTGTCCTTGTCCTGCGCGGTGGCACGCATGGCCTTGCCCCAGCGTGTGCGGGTGACGAAGAGCTGCAGCGCGATCATCAGGGGAATGGTGGCGACGAGGACGAGCAGGTCCTTGGTGGTGATGAAGAGGAGCGAGTCGACGCCGGCCCACTCGCGCAGGATGTCCACCGATGGGAACACGTCGGGATAGGCGATGGGCGCGGGACCCTTCCAGAGCAGGGCCAGGTTCTCCAGCATGAACGACACGCCGATGGCCGTGATGAGGGGGGCGAGGCGGAAGGCATGGCGAAGCGGCCGGTAGGCGACGCGGTCGATCACCACGTTGATCGTCCCCGTGGTCAGCATGGTCGCCAGGAACACGAGAGGGAGCACGGTGACGAGCTGCCAGCCTTGCATGGTCGTGACCATGCCGAGCACGGTGAGATAGGTGAGCGAGATGAAGAGGCCCAGCATGAAGACGTCGCCGTGGGCGAAGTTGATGAGGCCGATGATCCCGTAGACCATCGTGTACCCAAGAGCGATCAGCGCGAAGACGGCGCCGCGGGTCACCCCGTTGACCGTCTGCTGGATGAGGATTTCGTGCCAAGACATGCGGGGGTCAATTGGATCTGGGGGGGAGCGGCGTCGCTCCTCCCCCAGCCCCCCCCACCACATTGCTCTGATCCGCAGCGACGCGAGTGATCCGGACACGGTTGGACCATCTGGGGGGGAGCGGCGTCGCTCCGGCTGACCGGTTCTGGGGGGGAGCGCACGCCGCTCCTCCCCCAGCCCCCCCCACCGCCTTGACGGCCGGTACCAGTGGGCTTACGGCGCCGGGCCCCCCCACTGCCTCGATGGTCGGTCCCAGCCGCGCTACTCGAGGATGCTCTCGAACTGGAACTTGCAGCCGACGGGGCCGTCCGACTTCGTCACCTTGAAGCCGGCCATGGTGTCGTAGTCGACGTCGCCGTTGGCGTCGAAGCTCCACTTGCCGTTGATGCCGTCGAAGTTCTTGGTCAGCGCGATGGCCTTGCGCACGGCCTCGCGCTTCTCGGTGGGATCCTTGGCCTTCTCGATGGCCGGGGCCGCGCGCTTGATGCCGTCGATGGCGACGCGTCCCGCCTCCACGGCGTAGAGGGCGTAGGCGGTGGGCTCCTTGCTGTACTTCTTCTTGTAGTCCTCGTAGGTCTTGGCGCCGATCCCCTTCATCTTCTCGAAGGGCAGCCCGGCGAAGGTCACTCGCATCTCGGTGGCCATGGCCACCTCGCAGGTCGCGCCCTTGAGCAGCTCCTCCTCGAGGAGGCCGTCGGGGCCCATGAACCGCACGCGAGGTGCTACCAGCCCGACCTCCTTCATCTGGCGGATGATCACCTGTGCGCCCGTCTCGACCACACCGCCCATGTAGACGAGGTCCGCCCCGGAGGCGCGCACCTTGGTCAGGACCGGCTTCTGGTCCGGCTGTTTCCAGTCGATGCCCTCGTTGGCGACCACGGTGAGGCCGATCTTCTTGGCCGTCGCCTCGAAGACATCGGCGATGCCCTTCCCGTACAGCTCCTGGTCGTTGAGGATGTAGATCTTCTTGGCGCCGAGGGCCTTCGCCCACTTCGCGCCCACCGCGCCCTGGATGTCGTCGGCGGGCACGGGCCGGAAGTAGTTGACGAAGCCCAGCGGCCGGTAAATCTCGGGCTCACCCGGCGCCGCGCCCTGCTTCTTGGTCAGGGCGGGATAGGTGTTGGCGGGGGTGATCTGGGCCATGTGGGCGCGATTGTTGATGGGGATGGAGACCTTGGCCGCGCCGGAGTTGTAGGTCCCGATGTAGACGATGGCCAGCGGGTCCGCCACCGCCTTGTTGGCGTTCTCGGCCTCGACGGCGCCGTCCCACTTGCCCGTCTGCGGCGAGGCGTCGTCGAGGTTGATCACCTCGAGGCAGAAGCCGGCGGCCACCCCGCCCGCCTCGGCGACGGCCATGTCGACGCCGTTCTTCATGCCCGTGCCCTCGGGGATCATCGCCCCCTGCATCGGCCAGGACGTGTAGATGCGGAGCTTGCCCTTCGGACACTGCTGAGCCGGCGCGTCCGGCGCCACGGTCGTGACCATGACCAGTCCGGCGGCCGCGAATGTGCCAAGCCATCCCCACCTGCGCATAGCGTGCCCTCCCGCATGACTACGTGGTGAGCAACGAGTACCGGATCGTCCGCGTTGGCCGGATGCTGGAGAGTCGCGGCGATCCTGTCAAGGCCTTTCTTCCCACGCGTCCTGGGCTATCCTCGGGGCACCGAGGAGGAGCGCCCAATGCCTGCACCGCGCGTCATCTACGAGCCCAAGCCCGGATCGCCCATCGAGGTGGATCGCCCCTTCTACGACCGCCTCGCCCAGCGCCTCGAGGCCCGCACCGCCGTCGAGCGTTTCGTCGTCCCCAAGCGCTCGGGCCTGGCGTGGCCGGTGCGAGCCGGTCAGCTCTTCCGCATCGTGGCCGTGGAGGGTCCCCAGGTCGCCGACCTCAACGTGTGGAACCTCGGCAACCCGCGCGAGCGCTTCTGGGCGGCGCGGACCAAGCAGCTCCACCGGGCGCATGTCACCACCTACGATCGTCTCTGGTCCTGCCTCCCCTATCTCCGGCCCATGCTCACCATCACCAACGACACGATTCGCTACGGCCGCGACGAAGACGGGGCGGGCTGCCACGATCTCCTCGGCACCCGCTGCGATCCCTACGTCCACAAGATGCTCAACGGCGAGGACTTCGACCTCTGCTGCCACTCCAACCTCGTGCGGGCGGTGGCGCCCTACCGTCTCACCGAGCTCGACGTGCACGACGTGCTCAACGTCTTCCAGGTCACCGGCCTCACCTCGGACGACCGCTACTTCGTCAAGGCGAGCCCGGCCCGGAAGGGTGACTTCATCGAGTTCTTCGCCGAGATCGACGTGCTCTGCGCCATCTCCACCTGCCCGCACGGCGACCTCTCCGTGCAGATGTGGGGCGAGGAGGCGGGCGATCCCCTCAGCACGTGCCGCCCCCTCGGTGTGGAAATCTGGCAACCCGACCCCGCGCTGCTCGACGGCTGGCGGCCGCCCGAGGTCGCCAGCTACCGTGGCGACCACGGGCTCCGCCGCGGCTAGAGCCGCCTCCAGCGCGGATTGGCCACACGCCACGTGGTCCCGCAGAGTGCCGGGCCAAATTGCGAGCCAGACGAGGCCCGAGGGAGGCCGCAACCCGAGGCGTACGTGGCCGTTCGAGCCGAGAGGCCTTGCCACGAGGCGAGGGCTGAGTGGATCGTACGTTGAGGGCTGCGGCCGACCGAGAACGTGGTTGTTCGAGCTGAGCCGCTCGGCGGCGAGGCGAGGCCCGAGTCGATCTGGCGAAGTCAAGTTGGCCCGGCACGCGAGGAGAATCGCATGGCGACGACCCAGAACTTCATTCCCGCCCGCCGCGGGGCCGCGGCCCGAGTCACGGCGGGCCAGCGCGTCAAGGTCATCAATACGCACGGCACCCAGGTGGTCGACACGTGGGCGTTCAGCGCGCAGGACGTCAGCGAGTGGATGTCGATGGAGGCGAGCCGCGCGTGGTTCCTGAAGCTGCGCGCCGAGGTGGGCGACGCCTTCCTGACCAACCAACGCCGCCCCATCCTCACCCTCATCGAGGACACCTCAGGAGGCGCCCACGACACCCTCATGGCGGCCTGCGACCTGCCTCGCTATCGGCTCCTCGGGGTCGAGGGCCACCACGACAACTGCCGCGACAACCTCCACGCCGCCCTCGCCACCCTCGGCCTCACCGCCCCCGCCACGCCGTCGCCGCTCAACCTGTTCATGAACATCCCCTGGACGCCGGACGGGACGCTCGCGTGGGCGGAGCCCGTTTCCCCGCCGGGCAGCTACGTCGTGCTCCGGGCCGAGATGGATCTGGTCGTGGCCTTCTCCGCGTGCCCGCAGGACATCCTCCCCATCAACGGCCGCACGGGGCACACTACGGAGGCGCACTTCGTCATCGAGTAGGCGAGGTCGTCGCCCCGCCCTGCAGGCCGGCGAGCTCGCCCGCGGGGATGTGGCAGAGGAGGCGATGACCGCTCCCGAGCGTCTGGAGCGGCGGCGGGGTCGTATCGCAGATCGCGCCGATCCGACGGGGACAGCGGCCGCTGAAGGAGCAGCCCACCGGCACCTCCGTGGCGCTCGGCAGCGGGCCCTCGAGGACGATGCGCGCGCCGCCGGCGTCCGGGTCAGGTACGGGGACGGCGGAGAGGAGCGCCTCCGTGTACGGATGGAAGGGCGGCGCGAAGACCTCGGCGACGCGTCCCGATTCGACGATGGTGCCGAGGTACATCACCGCGACCTGATCGGCGATGTAGCGCACCACCGAGAGGTCGTGAGAGATGAAGATCAGGGTCGCCGCGCGCTCGGCCTGGATCTCGTTGAGCAGGTTGATGATGGACGCCTGCACGGACACGTCGAGGGCGGACACGGGCTCGTCGGCCACGATCACCTCGGGATTGCCGGCGAGCGCGCGGGCGATGGCCACGCGCTGCTTCTGTCCGCCGGAGAGCCGATCGGGTGTGCGACCGGCCAGCTCGGCAGGGAGCCTGACCACGTCGAGCAGCCGTGCGGTCTCCCGCTGGTCGTCGCGCGCGCTCACCCCGCGCAGGAGGCGCAGGGCGCGGCGGATCGCGTAGCCCGCGCTGTGGCTCGGGTTGAGGGTGCTGTCGGGATTCTGGAAGACCATCTGGAGCGCCCGCTTGAGGGACAGCGGCCGCGACTCGACCCGCCTCCCGCCCACCTCCGCGCCGTCGATGAGGACGCGCCCTGCACTCGCTGTCTCGAGCCCTGCGAGCACGCGGGCGAGCGTGGACTTGCCGCAGCCCGACTCGCCCACGATGGCCAGCGTCTCGCCCCGGGCGACGTGGAGGTCGACGCCGTTGAGCGCCCGCACGGTGACGCGGCCCGAGCCGAAGAGCCCGCGGCGGTCCGCGTAGAGCTTGTGGAGCCCCTCCACCTCCACCGCCGTCCTGGCGGCCGTGCGGTCCCCGCCTGTCGCCGCCACCCCGTGCCGGCGCTCCCAGCGCGGCAGCTCGACGGCGCGGACGCACTGGGCCCGGTGGCCGGGATCGTCCTCGACGGCCGCGAGCGCGATGGGCCGCACCGTGCAGCGGCCCGGCTCGACGTGAGCGCACCGCGGCGCGAAGGCGCAGCCTGGGGGCCGCGCGAGAGCCGGCGCGACCTGGCCGGGAATGGGCACGAGCGGAGCCTGGCGCTTGTCGCGGCCGAGGGCAGGCAGGCAGTCGAGGAGGCCGCGCGTGTACGGGTGACGCGGATTCGTGAAGACCTGGCGGATCGTCCCCTCCTCGACCAGCTCGCCCGCGTACATGACGCCGATCCGGTCGCACACCCGGACCACCGTGCCCAGGTTGTGGCTGATGAAGAGCACGGCGGTGTGATGGCGGCGGCGCAGCTCGCGGACGAGATCGAGCACGGACGCCTCCACCGTCACGTCGAGGCCGGTGGTCGGCTCGTCCATGATGAGGAGCGCGGGCTCGGCGATGAGGGCCATGGCGATCACGATGCGCTGCTGCTGCCCTCCCGAGAGCTGATGCGGGTAGCGCGCGAGCATGCGCTCGCCGTCGAGGAGCTTCACCTCGGCGAGCATGGCGAGGGCCCGCGCCCGGGCGTCCGCGGCGCTCGCTCCCTCGTGGAGCATGGGCACTTCCATGAGCTGCTGTCCTACCGTCATCACGGGGTTGAGGCTCGCCATGGGGTCCTGGTAGACCATGGCCACGCGACGGCCGCGCAGCGCTCTGAGCTCGGCCGCGCCGAGGCCCGCCACGTCGCGGCCTTCCACGAGGATGCGCCCGCCCACGAGGCGCCCGGAGCGGCCGAGATAGCGCACCACGGCGAGGGCCACCGTGGACTTGCCGCAGCCGGACTCGCCCACCAGCCCCAGGGCCTCGCCGGGCGCGAGCTGGAAGCTGAGGTCGGGGATGACGTTGACCTCGCCCGCACGGGTGAAGTAGGAGATGCGCGCGTGCTCGATGGCGAGGACGGGCGCCTCAGTCACGGAGCCCGCTCTCCCGCAGACCGACGGCGAGGAGGTTGAAGCCGATCACCAGCGAGGAGATGGCCGCGCAGGGGAAGAGCGCCATGTGCGGCCACACCGACATCATGCCGTAGGTGTCCTTGACCATGCCCCCCCAGTCGGGGTCGGGCGGGGGCAGCCCGATGCCGAGGAAGCCGAGGGCGCCGATGATCACCACGTTGTAGCCCGTGCGCAGGCACAAGTCGACGATGAGGGGCCCCCGCGCGTTGGGAAGGATCTCCGCGAGCATGATGTAGAGCGGCGACTCGCCACGCATCTTGGCCGCCGCCACGTACTCGCGCTCCCGCAGCTCCAGGGTGAGACCGCGCACGATGCGCGCAATGATGGGTGCCTTGGTCAGGGTGAGCACGGCCACGATGTTGACGGCGGAGGAGCCGAAGTGGGCGAGGATGATCATGTAGAGGATGATCACAGGGAAGGACAGTACGATGTCGCACGCGCGCACGATCACCACGTCGACGACGCCGCGGTAGTACCCGGCGGTGAGCCCGAGGAGCGAGCCCAGGATGGCCGCCCCCAGCACGGCGAGCGGCGCCACGGTGAGCACGGTGCGCGCGCCCCACAGGATGCGCGAGAGGATGTCGCGCCCCAGGTGATCCGTCCCGAGCCAGTGGGCGGTGGAGGGCGTGGGATGCGCCACCGCCAGCATGTTGCTCGCGTTCGGCGGATAGGGCGCGATGACCGGGGCGAGCACGGCCGCGGCGATCCAGAACAGCACGAGCCCCGCGCCGATCGCGGCGGGTCTCGACTCCGTGAGGCGGCCGAGGCGGCCCGCCCACGTCCGTGCGAAGCCGGCGCGCGCCGTCCCGGGGATGGTGGGAAGGCCGTTGGCGGTGGTGGGCAGCGCCACGATCCCCTCAGCTCCTGAGCCGCGGATCGAGGACGCGGTAGGCGAGGTCGCCGAGGATCTGGGTCAGCACGGCCACCGTCACCGCGACCAACGCTCCCACCTCGACGAGGGCGATGTCCTTGAAGAGGGCGGCCTCCAGCATCATCCGGCCGAAGCCCGGATAGGCGAAGACCGTCTCCACCACCACCACCCCCGAGATGAGGTAGTTGATCTGAAGCAGGATCACCGTGACGGGATTGATCATGGCGTTGCGGATGGCGTGGCGGACGACCACGCGCCGGAAGGCCATGCCCTTGAGGACGGCGGTGCGGATGTACGGGCGCTGCATCACCTCGACCATGGAGGCGCGGATCATGCTCACCACGTAGCCCGCGTCGAAGAGCACGATCACCGCCACGGGGAGGACGAGCTGGGAGGCGACCGACCACCCGCCCCCCGCCACCATGGTCGCCGTCCCGGGCAGCCAGCCGAGCGTCACCACGAAGAGGCTCACCAGGAACACGCCGAGGGCGAACTCGGGCACCGAGGCGACCACCGTGCTGAACATGAGGACGGCGCGATCGAGGGCGGAGGCCTCGCGCATCCCCGCCACGATGCCGAGCAGCATGGAGAGCGGCACGATGCAGGCGAAGGCCAGCGCAGCGAGGAAGGCGGTGTTGCCGAGCCGGGTCCAGATGATGTCCTTCACGGGGACCTTGAAGCGGGTGGAGGTGCCGAGATCGCCCGAGGCGATGCGTCCCAGGAACTCCACGTAGCGAACGAGCACGGGGCGATCGAGCCCCATCTCGCGCGTGAGGATGTCGACCTGCTCCTGGGTCGCGTACGCGCCCAGGAGCTTCCGCGCCACGTCACCAGGCGAGAACTCGTTCAGGGTGAAGACGAGGAAGGAGACCACCACGAGCGTGAGGAGCAGGAACGCGACGTGCTTGAGGACGAATCGCGCCACAGTGAGCGCCACCCTACCCCCGTCGGCAAGCCCCGTCAACGTGGGGCGCACCAGGGACCGGGCCGCCGCTACAATCCCGGGACGCGTTTCCCCCGAGCCCGACTACGAGACGCGCGTCGATTGCCCTGGACCACGGCTCCGCCTCCGCCGCGACCTTCGCCCTGGCCTTCCACACCCGCTTCGGCATGTCGGCGACCGAGTGGCGGCGTGGCGGCCCGGAGCGCTGGGGCGAGCGGCGGGCGGGTGCGGCAGACACGCTTTTCGCAAGCCAGGCAAAGCCGGTGGAAAGCCTTCGCGTCATACTCCTTCCCGCACGAGGAAGGAGGCCACCCTGAGCATCACGGTGCGAGCGCGGCCCGGCTACTATGTCGCCTACATGCGATACGTCGATCCTTACGGCGCGCCCGGGGCATCCGCCAGCTCGAGGCGGGTTGGCGACAGCTCTTCGCGCGCGGGCTTCCCGACAGCGGCTATCGGCCAGACGAGCGCTTCGCCCTCGAGATCCATCGCGGCGCGCCGGAGACGACGTCGAAGCCGCGCCGGGCCGCCTTCCGCAGCGAGCTCTGCCTCCCCGTGAGGGCGCTGTGAGCGCGCCGGCGAGGGTGGCGTCCTGGCAGGACTTCGCCACCGCCGAGCCGGAGATGGCGGAGACAGGGCGCGCGCTCCTCGAGCAGTTCGGGCCGGGGCTCGCCTTCCTCGCCACCGTCCGGTCCGACGGCGCTCCCCGCCTCCATCCCGTCTGTCCCGTGCTCACGGGCGGGCGGCTCTACGTGCTCATCACGGCGGAGTCGCCCAAGCGCGGCGATCTCGAGCGCGACGGCCGCTATGCGCTCCAGACCTTTCCCCAACCCAAGCCGGGCAGCGACGAGTTCTACGCGGCGGGCTTCGCACGCCTCGTGCGCGACGCGGCGACACGCGCGGCCGTGCTCTCCGCCGCGAAGCACATGGCCGATGCCTCCGAGATCGCCTTCGAGCTCGGCCTGGAGCGCGTGATGCACACGCGCTGGGAGGATCCCCTCACGCCCCGAATGCGCCCGGTGCACCGGAAGTGGCGCGCGCCGCGAGGCGGCTGAGGATCTCGTGGCCCACTGCCCTCCAGAGCTCCTCGACGATCTCGCTGGCGTGCTTGCCGAGGTCCGCGCGTGGCCGGGCGTCGTCGAGAAATCACCCGGCGTGCTCTACGCCAGGCGCCAGCCCTTCCTGCATTTCCACCTCTTCGAGGGAGGCCGCCGCCGCGCCGACGTCAGGGGACGCGACGGCTGGACGTCGCTCGACGTGCCGCGGCCGATCTCGGCGGCGAAGCGTATCGCGCTCCGTCGACTGCTCCGCGAACGCTACCGCGAGCGCGCGTCCTAGCCAGAATTTTCAACAACGTGGAGCGCGAGGCGGGCCGGGGCCCGTCGTCGGGGGCGGGGGAGGGCTCCAGCTGCGTCCCCCATTCGCCTGAATCGCCGCCCTGCGGGCGGCGCACAGGCTTCGGG
>JBKOVG010000144.1:0-4582 GCA_046723845.1 Candidatus Methylomirabilota bacterium
GCCCGGCACCGAGCTGGGCTCGCCAAGCGAAGCGGAGCAGGTAGACGAGCGCCAGGATCGACACGCCCCAGTATGCCACCACGAGCGCCTGCGTCCAGATGTGCATGCGGGTCGAGTTGAAGTAGCAGAAGAACGGCTTGCCGGCCTTGTGCTGGCGATCGATGAAGTCGAGCGCGGCGGCGAGGAACTCCTCGTCCACCGTCTCCATGCGCTTCCTCGTCAGCGGGCCGGTGTCGTCGATCTTGCCGTCGGCGTAGGAATGGATGACACCGCGCGGCCCGAACTTCTGCTTGAACTCGGGGTTCTTCGGATAGTCGGGGTTCTCCGGCTCCTCCTCGGCGTTCAGGTGATAGAGGTTGCCGAAGAACTCGTCGAAGCCGTGGTTCGTGGGCAGGAACTCGTCCTTGTCGCCCAGGTGGTTCTTCCCGAACTGCCCGGTCGCGTAACCGAGCGGCCTCAGCACCTCGGCGATGGTTGGATCCTTTGCCGACAGGCCGACATCGGCACCCGGCAGCCCCACCTTCGTCAGGCCGGTGCGGATGGGCGACTGTCCGGTGATGAAGGCGGCCCGGCCGGCGGTGCAGCTCTGCTGCCCGTACAGCTCGTGAACATCGCGCCTTCCTTGCCGATGCGGTCGATGTTCGGCGTCTCGTATCCCATGTCGCCACGATGGTAGATGCTCGGATTGTACCAACCGATGTCGTCACCCATGATGACGAGGATGTTCGGCTTCTTGGCGGGCGCCTGCGCCGCCGCCGGCATCCCGCCGCCAAGCAGGGCGACGACCGCCACCGCGATCCAGACGGAGCTCCTGGTCATGCGCGCACCTCCTCCGGTCAAACTGGACTGCTCCCGTGGTCTCGATCTCATCGAGCCGCTTCCTGGGGTAGGTCGGCCGCCGCCTCACGTAACCGATGCCATTCCTATTGGCGAGTACCCTCTCAGGGCCGGACAGCCAGCACGGTCGGCGAGGACCGCTGTCGCGTCGCGCGACGGGAGCAGATAGGCGCTCAATGGCGACGAGCTTCGTCAATCTGTCCCACAACAACTTCGTCGATTTCTTCGACGCCCCCGTGTTTCCGCTGGTGTTCGGCAGATAGGGCGCTCAATGAGGGTTTTCGCCCTTCGCCCCTCCCAGCCATCCGCCCGGCGCGTCTACCAGCCCGCCGCCCTTCTCCGTAACAACGCAGCTTACAACCGCAGTTGCCTGCCCGGCATTCGGCGTACAAAGGTTGCGCCGTGTTCACTCGAAGAGCGCACCGACCTTGTCGACGATGGGGTCGAGCGGTAGGCCGAAGGTGAACGTCACCATCTGGCCCTGGAAGCGCTGCCGCGCCTCGAACTCGTGCAGGTACTTGAGCGCGATGCCCCAGTTCGGGATGCCGATCTGTACGCCGGCGGCGTGCACCGAATCGAGCACGCCGGCAAGCAGCCGCGACTGATCGGGGCCCGAGTCGAAGCCCACCTGCCACTGATCGTAGCCCAGCACGGCGGTCTCAAGCATGCCGGCGAGCCAGATCTTGTCGATCGCCCAGTTGAGCGACAGCCGGGGGCCGGGGCGGAGGTCCCGGCCCTGGACGCGGGAGTTGATCTCCCAGGTCTCGACCATGATGAGCGAGAACGTGCGCGCCTCGTCGAAGTTGAACTGCCCCGCCGTCTGGAACTGCTGCGTCCAGAACCCCAGTCCGATGTTGTCCGCGGCGCCGCGCGAGAACCGCCCCGTCGGCGCGTAGAATCCGTATGCAGCCACGAGATCGAGGCGCCAGAGGCTCCACTGCAACCAGAGGGGCTGCACGAAGATGTCGGCGAAGCCCCAGCCGGTCTCGAATTGCTTTCCCTTGTTGATCGTCTCCACCGCCGCGGAGACGTTCGCGTTGGCGGCGCTGGGAGCGATGTACGCACCGTACCGGGCTCCGAGCAGGGTGAAGTCGGGCACCCACAGGATGGCCGGGGAGAGCGCGACCTGGTTCAGGTTGACGTCGAGCGGCAGCGTCCTCGGCGGACGCCGGCGGGGTGGGACGATCAGGTGGTCCACCGGGTTCCCGTTGCGGTCCCGGAACGAGTCGGTCTGATAGAAGTACGTGTACATCGCGAAGAAGAGGCCGGGCTCGGGCGCGACGAAGAAGTCGTGCACGTTCGGGACGCCCGCGGTGTAGTGGCCGATGATGGCGGGCGCTGTGCGCGGCATGAGGAGGGCCGCCATGCCCACGGCGAGACACGCGAGTCTCAGGAACCTGCCGGCGCCTCGCGCGCCGATTCCGTGTCGCTCCGCCATGTCTCACCCCCTCGGCCCAGGCCCGGCCGCTGCCGCCCGACCGCACGTCGCGCAGGTGGAGACTGGGCCGCGGCACGGCGTGTACCAGATCGGCGAGGTGCAGGCACTCCGATCCTTGGCCGGATCGGTCGCCAACCGCCGGTGGCCGCGTGTTGCTGCGCGGTGCTACCGACCGGACTTCGGCGGCGTGTACGGATCCGGGGTGCCGGGCGCGATCGGCGATTACCATGTAAGCTCTGCTCGAAGTCAGTCACGATCTTCATGAGCGGAAGCGCGTTCCAGCTACTCCGGATCGCCGTCTGCGGGTACTCCTCCTTCGGATCCGTGATGAGATCGAACGCCTTGGGGGTGCCGAGCTTGAGGGGTGGCGTCCACCAGTCGCGCTCCTCGTCGTAGAAGGCCAGCTTCCAGTTCCTCACCTTGACCGCCTCCAGCCGATCGGCCACGAACACCGGAAACCCTTCGCGCTTGGACTTATCGGACTTCCCGAGCAGGAAATCGGTCTGGTCCACGCCGTCGATGGGACGATCGTGCGGCACCCGGGCGCCGGCGATCGCGGCGAACGTGGTGTAGGTATCGACCTCATGCACGATCTCGTTGCTCACCCGAGCGGCGGGAACCCGGCCCGGCCAGCGGATGATGAATGGCGTCCGCAGCGAGCCTTCCATGTGCGTGAAGTAGTAGCCGCGCCATGGCCCCGACGATCCCTGCCAAGGCCAAGTCGCTTCCGGACCGTTATCGCTGGTGAACACGACGATGGTGTTGTCGCGGATGTGGAGCGCATCGATCGCGTCGAGAATCTCGCCCACGTGCGCGTCCATCTCCGCAAGGGCATCTGGGAAGTCGCCGAACCCTGTCTTGCCTGCGAACTGCGGATTCGGAAGGGTCGGGAAGTGGACGAGCGTGAAGGGAATGTAGGCGTAGAATGGTTTGCCCGACTGCGCGCTCCGCGTGATGAAGTCGATTGCACGGCGGGTGATCTCGGCATCGATCAGCCGGCGCTGATCCTCGTCGTAGACGGCGAGCTGGTGGCTCTTCTCCCCATTCTTCCCCTCCATGATGTGCATGAACTCGACACCGGCCGCCTTTGCCTGCGGCGCCGCCGGCCAGAACGACTCGTCTGTCGTGCGCGGGATGCCGTACCACTCGTCGAAGCCCTGCGCGGTCGGCAAGCGGCCTTCCTCACTGCCCAGATGCCACTTGCCGAAGTGACCGGTGGCATATCCGACGCTCGACAGGAGCTCGGCGATGGTCACTTCCCACTGCGTCAGGCCATCCAGCCCGCCGCCAAACGGCACCGAGTGCGTGCCGGAGCGAATCGCGAAGCGCCCGGTCATGATTGCGGAACGACTCGGCGTGCATTGCGCCTCGACGTTGAAGTTGGTCAGCCGCGTCCCCTCACTAGCGAGCTGGTCGATGCGAGGGGTCGGCGCGCCGCGAGTGATACCCCCGCCATACACGCCCACCTCGCCGTAACCGAGATTGTCCATCAGGATGAAGACGATGTTGGGCTTCGCCGGCTGCGCCTGCGCGTACGGCGCGCAGAGCAGCACGGCAGCGCAGGCGGTGGCGAGCTGCAACGGACCCTTCACGACCTCCCGGCACAGAGCGGTACGACGCGGGAGCATTCGGACGGCGCGCTAGTTGCCGGCCCGACTCATGGTCTCGATCTCCTTGAGCCGCTTCAGAGCGTCCTGCTGCCGCAGCATCCCGTCGTCGATCCCGCTCGCATTGAGCGACGAGCCCTCCTGATGGGGAACTGGTCGTAGTCGGCGAAGAACTTTTTGATCTTCCCCTGTATCGGAACCTGCAGCCAGACGTTGGGCGCGAGGAACTCCGTCGCTCCGCCGCCTTCCTCCATGGCCGCGCTCGTAGGGATCCATCCGTAGGTTCTCGATCAGCGCCGGGCTGGGCACCTCGCGCGTGCCGGTCGCGATGTTGGCCGGTAGCCGCTTCAAAGCCGATAGCCGCCTAAAAAAGGGCAGACTGCCCTTCGCCCCTACAGCCATCCGGCCGGCGCGTCTACCAGCCCGCCGTCCTTCCGTAAACGGAGTCAGGCGTCAGAGAGCCATCATCTCGGCGAAGTTGCCGGCGTAGAAACGCGCCTTCGCTTCTTCGTCGAGGCCGGCCATGGATGCCTCGAACCGGCCGAGGGGGTCGCGCGTGCCCTCGGGATGGGGGGTAGTCGGTGGAGAAGAGGAGCAGCTCGGCGCCCACCTGCTCGATGATCCAGCCGACAGGCTCGGTCGCAAACGGCGTGAACTTCATCTGGCGGCGGATGTAGTCCGATGCGCGCAGAGGCAACGC
>JBKOVG010000308.1:0-42628 GCA_046723845.1 Candidatus Methylomirabilota bacterium
ACCTCGCCGAGCGCCGATGCTAGGTTGTCGCGCGGAATTGGTGACCAGTCCGGTCATTCCCAACAGCTGGCCTAGCTAACCGTAATGGAGGGGCAACGATGCCTTCACTCCCAAGTATGGCGAAGTGGTCCACCTTGGCAGCCCTTGGCTTGGCGGCAGTCGTCGCCGCAGGATGCGCGGGGATGGATTCGAGGGCGGGGACACCTGTCACCAGGCTCACAGGAGGCCAGGAAATTCCTCCCGTGGGCGGCAACAACGCGGGCACGACTGACATCATCATCTACCCGACCAAGTGCCCGACCTCCACGGGTTCGCTCCCCTGCCCGCAGGCCTTCGGGACCGTGACCATTACCGGCTTCACGGGCACCGCGGCCCATATTCATCGGGCGAAAGCTGGTCAGAACGGGCCCGTCATCGTGACCTTGACCAAAACCGGTGAGAATACATGGGCGGTTCCCGACCGCACGTTCATCAGCGAATCGGACTACGGCGCGTATCTGGACAACGAGCTTTACGTCAACGTGCACAGTGCCAACAATCCGAATGGCGAGGTCCGGGGCCAGCTGCGCCCGACTCCATAGCAGACTCGATCATCCTGTCTTTGCGCTGATCCTGTCTTGATGGTAGAGCCCGCTCTGGCGGGCTCTATCTTTTTCGCTGCCCTCCGTGTTGCGCAGCGTTGCGCAACACGAAGAATCTACCCGGTTGCTTTGTACCGTTCGGGCCTCCACCTGGCCGTTTCCCGGCCTCGAGAGTCAGCACCTGGATCGCTCCCGGTCCATGGCACACACGATGCAGCCCTCGGCACCCGATGCAGATCCTCCAGTCATTCGTCGAGCAGTTTACCTACCTTGGGGTCTTCCTCGTCCTCGCCGCGGGAGGCCTCGGCCTGCCCATCCCCGAAGAGATGGCGATCATCGCCGCCGGCGTGATGAGCCACGAGGGCCTCATGGCTCCCTGGCCCGGCCTGCTCGTGTGCCTGCTGGGGGTGCTCTCGGGCGACGTGGTCCTGTACTGGACGGGGCGTAACGGTGGCGAGCGCGTGCTTAGGTGGCGCCCCGTCAGGCGGCTCATGACGCCCGACCGCGAGCATCGCCTCAAGAGCGCGTATCACCGGCACGCCGTGAAGACCATTGTGACCGCCCGTCACGTGACCGGGTTGCGCGCCGCCGCCTTCCTCACGGCGGGTATCGTGCGCGTCCCCTTCTGGAAGTTCCTCCTCACCGACGGGCTGACCGCGATGCTCGGGATTCCCTTCTCCTTCGCTCTCGCCTACTTCTTCACGGACCACGTCAAGACCATCTTCGCGAACGTGCATCGGATCGAGCGCTGGATCGGCCTCCTCGTGATCCTCGGCGTCGCCATCGCCGTATTCGTCACCGTCAGGAAGCGCGATCGCCACGTGGTCGAGGAGATCGATGGCCCTGCCGGGCACTCTCTCGACCGCCTGATCCCCCCTCCCGCCATGCCCCTTCGCGTCGGTGACCTCGAGCGCATCGGCGGCAGCGACGGCCTTCCCATCTGGCGGCTCTCACTGAGCGAGGAGCCGACGCGGGAATGGCGCCGGCAGCCCGCTCTGCCCCTTTGACCACCCCCCGCGCGGGCTGGAACGTGGCGAGCGCGCGAAGCAGCTCATGGGCGTGCGATTTGAGGAAGGCCTCGACAAGCCGCTCGAGGTCTGGCGGAAGGAGCTCAACATCGAGCCGGTCCTCCACGGCGAGAACAGCTGGCACGAAGTGCTGAAGGGACTGGGAGCTCTAGCCCAGCTTGAGGAGCTGCGGCACCACGAGGGTGAACCAGGGGACGAGGATGACTACGAGGAGGCCGATGCACATCATCCAGATGTAGGGCAGCATGGCCGCGCTCGCCCGGTCCACGGGGACCTTGGCGATGCCGCAGGCGATGAAGAAGCCCACGCCGATGGGAGGCAGGAAGAGGCCGATGCCGGTGGCCGCCACCACCACCGTGCTGTAGTGGATGAGGTCGATGCCGAGGCGGGTCACCACCGGCATGAAGGTGGGGAGCAGGATGACCACCGCGGGGAGGCCTTCCAGCACCGCGCCGAGCAGGATGAAGAGGATGGAGGTCAGCACGAGGAAGACCACATTCCCACCCGGCACCGTGAGCATGGCGTTCAGCAGGAGCTGGGGAATCTGCTGCACGGCGAGCACCCACGCCACCACCGCCGCTGCCCCGAGGAGGAAGCACACCGCCGCCGTCACCACCGCGCTCTGGATGAGGATGCCGGGCAGCTCCGCCCACTCGATCTCGCGGTAGACGAAGAGGCCCACGACGAAGGCGTAGACCACGGCGAGCACGGCCGCCTCGGTGGGCGTCACCGCGCCGCCCAGGATGCCCCCGAAGATGATGGCAGGAAGTCCCAGGGGGATGATGGCGTCGAGGAGGGCGTGCCGCATGGCCGCGCGGGTCACCCGCTCGCGCGCCTCGATGCCGCTCCGCTTCGCGTCGAGCCAGATGTAGATCATGATAGCCACGGCGAGGACCACCGCCGGGAGGAAGCCCGCGGCGAAGAGGGCGGCGACGGACACGTTGGCCACCGAGGCGATGACGATCATCAGGATGCACGGGGGCACGAGGATGCCCATGGCCGAGGCCGCGGAGACCACTGCCACCGCCTGCTCCTTGCTGTAGCCGGCCTTGAGCATGGGCGGGATCATCGTGGAGCCGATGGCGGAGACGTCGGCCACCGTGGAGCCCGAGATGCCCGAGAAGATGTACTCGGCTACCACCACCGCCATGCTCAGCCCGCCCCGTATCCACCCCACGAGGACCTGGGCGAGCCGGACCAGGCGCACGGCGATCCCTCCTGTCTCCATGAGCGCCCCCGCGAGGATGAAGAGGGGGATGGCGAGGAGGACGAAGGAGTCCACCCCTTCGAAGGTCTGCTTCACGATCACCGTGAGGGGATATTGCCCCGACCACCAGAGGCCGATGAACCCCGACACCCCGATCACGAAAGCCACGGGTACGCCCAAGAGGAGGAGGACGAGGAACGCCGCGGCGATGAGGAGGACCATCAGTGGCGGGGGGCCGCGGCGGCGCGGCCCGACAGCGTACGCCAGAGATGAGGCAGGCTGTAGAGGATGATCAGGATGCCGCCCGCGGGCATGGAGGCGTAGATGTAGCGCTTGGAGAGCCCCATGACGGGCGTCTGCTGGAATTGTCCCAGCTCCACCAGCTTCCATCCCTGCTGCACGAGCACGGCCCCGAAGAGCATGATGGCGAGCACGCCCAGGAGATCGGCGGCGCGGCGCAGGCTGGGCGGGAAGCGATCAATCACGAGGTGGAGGCGGAAGTGGCCCGCCTGCCGCACGCCCACGGCGGCGCCGAGGAAGACCATCCAGACGAAGAGAAGGCGGGCGATCTCGTCGTACCACGTGAAGGTGCTACGCAGCACGTAGCGGGAGAAGACACCCAGGAAGACGTCCGCGCACAGGGCCACCATCATGACGAGGAGGAGGCCCTCGATGCAGTGGGTGGCGGCGCGGCGGAGCACTCGGCTACTTGCCGGCCGTCTGGATGGCTCCGTTCAGCTTGGTCATGAAGTCCTTGCCCACCTTGGTCTCCACGCCGTCATAGACGGGCTTCATCAGCGCCTGGAACTGCTTGATGTCCTTCACCTCGTTGATCTGCACCCCCGCCTTCTTCATGATGTCGATGTCGAGCTTCTCTCGCTCCACCTCGATCTTGCGGTGGGCGACGCACGTCTCCCTCATCGAGTCATCCACCACCTTCTGCAGGTCGGGGGGCAGGCTCTGGTAGCGCTTCTGGCTCATGAACCACACGATGGGCGGATAGGAGTGACGCGTCATCGAGTAGTACTTCGTCACCTCGTGGAACTTGTCCGCGGTGAGGGAGAACGAGGGCAGCTCCATGCCGTCGATGGTCCCCTGCTTCATGGCGAGATAGACCTCGACGTAGGGCATGGGCACGGGGTTGGCCCCCATGGATTTCATCATGGTGATGTAGGTCGGCGACTCCTGCACCCGAATGGTCTGCCCCTTCATGTCGTCGGGAGTGACGATGGGCCGCTTGTTCGACATCATGTTGCGGAAGCCCCAGCCGCCGCCGAAGCAGAAGGCACGCACGCCCTTCGAGTCCATCTTTTTGAGCATCTCCTGGCCGAAGGGGCCGTCCATCACCTTCCAGACCTGCTCGCGCGAGGTCCAGAGGAAGGGCAGGTCCAGGGCCTGGTAGGTCGGCTCGAACATGCCGCCGATCGGCGCACTGCCGATGGCCACCACGTCGATGGTGCCGAGCTGGGCACCTTCCAGATGCGCGCCCTCACCCTTGGCGATGGAGTTGTTGATGTGGAGCTCGATCTTCAGCCGTCCCTTGCTCTTCTCCTGGAGGGTCTTGTCGAGGAAGACCATGGCGTCGTTGAGCGGGCTGGTCGCCCCGACCGCGGTTCCCGCCTTGAGGACGATGGGCGCCTGCTGCGCCCACGAGACGGGATTCCCCCAGAGCAGGATGGCGACGACGAGGGCGACGGCGGTCAAGCATCGGCGCATGCGGCTGTCTCCTCAGATGTGCGGGCAGAGACCTATTCCGGGCGTTCCGGTTGCCGTCTAGTAACACGCCCTCTCCGCTCCGGTCAAGCCAGCGCGGGCACTGGACTTGGCCGGGTAGAGACGGCAGAGTGGCGCGGGAGGATCGAGCGAGCGTGAGACACGCGGAGCGCGAGGCGGGTCGGGGCCCGTCGGCAGGGGACGGGGGTGCGCTCCCGCTGCCTCACCCACTCGCCTGAATCGCCGCCCTTCGGGCGGCGCACAGGCTTCGGGGGTCCCACTCCGCCGGAGCGCTCCCCCGCCCCCGATGCCACCCGCCCCGATCTCACGTGCGGCACTCGTGAATAATCCAGGCTAGCCTCGCGTCGCCGAGGGAATCCGACACCCTCTCCCCAATGGGAGAGGGCAGGGTGAGGGGGAGGCGTTACTCCACGCCGAGCGTGGCCACCCGCTCCCCGGCCGCCACGGCCGCGAAGGTGGTGGAGCGGACGAAGTAGCCATCGCGCGGCGCGGTGATCGTCTCGACGAGGTCGCCGTACACGTCGTGAATCCGGGCCATGATCGCCCCCTTCCCGACCCGGGCGCCCAGCTCCACATCCGTTGTGAGCAGTCCGCCCCGCGAGGCCCGGAGCCCGAGGAAGGCGCTCATGCGCACGCTCCGGGCGGGAGCCGACGTCGTCGCCGGGAGCATGCCCAGGTGGCGCATGGCGTTCAGCACGCAGCGCGCTCCCGTCTCCGTGGCGTCATCCTCGATGTGCCCGCCTTCGCCGATCTCGAAGGTGAAGCACGGGATACCCGCCCGCGTCGCCTCGACGCACAGGATGCCGTCGCGCACGTACATGCCCTGGTCCGTGGCCATGATCCAGCCCGATCCGAAGGCCTGCCCGAGAGCATCGGCCTTGGCGAAGGCTGGCAGCGATGGGTGCGGCAGGATCGTGATGGGCACGTAACGCCCGCCGCGAGTCGGCGTGTGCACGTCGATGGCCGCGTCGGCGCCCTGGATGAGCGAGAAGAGAGCGTGCGAGAGCCGCTCCGTGATAGTGCCCGCGGGGTCGCCCGGGAACGTCGTCCACGGATCCATGGGCGCCTGGTCGAGCGGTGTCTTCAGATAGAGCCCGACCGGAACGCGATGATCTACCTGGAAGGCCAGCGGGTTCTGGACGGGCACGCAGACCACGCGACCCGACAGCGCCGTGGCATCCACCGAGGCGAGCACACGCGTCGCAATAGCGACGCCGTTGGCCTCGTCGCCGTGGATGGCGGCGCCCAGGTAGAAGGTCGGGCCCGAGCGCGCGCCGTGCACCAGCGCTACGGGCAGCCGGACGCGCGTGCCGTCCGGAAGCTCCGTCAGCTCGACGGTCGCCCGCGCGCGCGTCCCCGGCGGCACGGCGACACCCGCGATCGTCCACTCGCCGGTCATCACGCGGCCCCCGGAGCCAGCATGTCGAGGACGGCGCCCGCATGGACGGCGGCGACCTCGAGGAGGTCCACCGACTCGATGTGCTCGTCTGGTCCGCCCATATTGTGGACGGCGGGGCCGTAGACCACCGTCGGAACGCCGGCGCGACGGAAGAAGCGCCCGTCCGTGTAGCCGAGCCGGACCACGGGTAGGACCGTCCGTCGGTTCAGCGCCTTCGCGTTGGCGAGCACGAGCTTCACGAGCGCGGCGTCGGGCGACGTCACGTAGGGATCGCACTGGTTGAACACCGCCACCTCCACGCGGGACCGCACCGCCTGCCTGATGCGCCGGCGCGCCTCCTGCTCGACGGCGGCGGTGGACAGTCCCGGCGGGACACGGAAGTCCACCTCCGCCGTGGCGGCCTCCGGAATCAGATTCACCTGTGCCCCACCGCGCAGCGTTCCCACGCTCACCGCCACCGTGTCGGCGAGGCGGCCGGTGCCGCGACCCCAGCGGCGCTCGGCGGTGCCGCGCTGACGGGCGATGACCCGCGCCACCGCCTTCTCGCTGCGCGCCTTTCGACCGTGCATCCGCTCCACGGCGGCGAGGGCGCCCCGCATCGCGGTCACCGCGCTGACGCCCTGCTGGTAGGCCGCGTGCCCGGAGACGCCGCTCGCGGTGAGCCGCAGCCAGAGCACGCCCTTCTCGCCGATCCCCGCCGACCACGTCCCCGAGGACTCGCCGATGAGGCAGGCGTCACCCCGGACGGCGGCGACGTTCGCCAAGAGCCATTGCGTACCCCACTGGCCGCCCGTCTCCTCATCGGAGGCGAAGGCCAGGGTGAGCCGGCCGGCGAGCGGCACCTCCAGCTCGCGCACGAGCGAAGCCACGGTGAGGGCGACGGCGAGACCGGCCTTCATGTCGCCGGCGCCGCGGCCCCAGATGCGGCCATGCTCGATGGCGCCGGAGAACGGCGGCCGCGTCCATCCCTCGCCCGCGGGAAACTCGTCGAGGTGCCCGGAGAGCACGAGGTTGGGCGATCCCGATCCGATGGTCGCCACCAGGTTGGGGCGGCCCACTATGGGCTCGTGCCACTCGACGGGGATGCGCCGCGACTCGAGATGATCGCGGATGAAGGCGGCGAGCTTGGCCGTCTCGCCGGGCGGGTTCTCGCTCGGGATCTGGATCAGCCGCGCGCAGAGCTCGAACAGCTCGGCCTGTCGCTTCCTCAACTCGTCGATGAGCCGAGACTTGAGCATGGAGGCCTTTCAGGATGCCGTCGGCGGGGCGGGCAGGTCGTAGCCGGCGAGACAGCGCTCGACCATGGCTCGGGCCGCCGCGAAGTCGAACGCGCGGTACGCGCGGACGGCGGTGGTCTGGGCTCGCGCCCCCGCGTAGAAGAGCTCGTACTGCTGGTGCCGGCCCGCGAACTCCGAGCCGACGAGATCCCAGGCAAGCTTGTAGAGCTTGGTCCGCTCCACCGACTTGAGCCCCGGCGAGCGCACGTAGCGATCGAGGTCGGCGGCGATCTCCGGATTGAGATAGTCCTTGTACGACGAGGGCACCTGGAGCAGCCCGCCCCCCGCCAGCTCGCGCACGTACGTGAGCATCGTCTGGTGATAGGTCGCCTGGAGCCAGTTGTTGGCGTAGAGGTGGGTGGCGTTCGGATACACGAAGCCGCGCGGGTCGCGCACGCATTCCGCCTCGGCGGCCACGACCAGGCCCTGGGCCATGGCGCAGTAGCTGGCGAGCTCGCCCAGCATGGTCTGGGTCTGCGGCGTCTTGTCCACGCCGATGGACTCGGCGATGCGCAGGGCGACCCCGGCGAGAAACTGCGCCTTGCTCGCGAAGCGCACCTGGGCCTGGAAGTTCCCGAGCACATGCGCGGGCGTCTCGTAGAACTGCGCGCGGGTGAGCGTCACGTCCTTGTAGACGAACACGCGCTCCCAGGGCACGAAGACCCGGTCGAACACCACGAGGGCGTCGGTCTCGTCGAAGCGGGAGGACAGCGGGTAGTCGAAGAGGCTGGTAGCGCCCTCCGCGTACGGCCGCCGCACGATGAGCCGGAGCCCGGGGGTGGCCACGGGCACGGCGAGGGAGAGCGCGTAGTTTTCGTCGCCGGGCACCAGGGGCACGATGCAGCTCATGAACATCTCGTCGGCGATGGCCCCACCCGTGCCGAGCATCTGGGCGCCGCTGACCACGATGCCGTCGCTCCGCTCCTCGACCACTCCCGCGTAGAGCTGGGGATCCTCCTGTTGGTGCGCGGGCCGCGAGCGATCGATGTGGGGCGGGATGATCACGTAGGCCGCGTAGAGGTCGTGGTCGCGCAGCCACGCGTGGTAGCGGACCACGTGCTCGCCGAAGCGGGCACCGTGCCGCGCGAACAGATCGGGGCGCATGGCGAAGCCGGTGATGAAGCCCGGCACGTGGTCGGGCGAGCGTCCCATGAAGCCGAAGGTCGCGTCGGCCCACAGCCGGTGCGCGCGGCGGCGGGCGGCCAGGTCCTCCGGCGTCCGCGGGATCAGGAAGCACCTGTTGACGGGCTCGCCGGTGGCGGGCGACGGGAAGGTCATGGTCTCGCGGTGCTCGGGTGATACGGCGAGGTCGTAGAGCTGCGCGATGCTCCGCACCGCCGCTCGGAAGGCGGGATGCTCCGTCACGTCCGCCACCCGCTCGCCGTTGACGTAGACCGTGCGATCGTCCTTGAGTCCCGCGATGTACTGTGCGCCCGTTCGTGCCATGGCTCCTCCTCTCTATCCGCCCAGGTAGGCGCGGCGAATGTCCTCGTTGTGCAGGAGATCCCGGGCACGCCCCCCGAGGGCGATGCGCCCGCTCTCCATGACGTAGGCGCGATCGGCCATCTGCAGGGCGAGCGAGGCATTCTGCTCGACCATGAGCACCGTCACCCCCTGCCGCCGGATCTCCCGGATCACGCGGAAGACCGTGGCGACCATGGTGGGCGCGAGTCCCAGGGAGGGCTCGTCGAGGAGGAGGAGCTTCGGCCCCGACATGAGCGCCCGTGCGATGGCGAGCATCTGCTGCTCGCCGCCCGAGAGCGTGCCCCCGAGCTGCGCCTCCCGCTCCTTGAGCCGGGGAAAGTGATGGAACGCCCGCTCCAGGTCGTCCGCACGGGCGCCCTCGCCGCCACGGATGTACGCCCCCATCTCGAGGTTCTCGCGCACCGTCATCTCTGGAAAGATACGCCGTCCTTCCGGACACTGCGCGATGCCGTGCGTGAGCACGGCATGGGCGGGGCGGCCATCGAGCCGCTCGCCTAGGAAGGTGATGCTCCCCGCCGTCGGCCGGAGCAGCCCCGATATCGTGCGCACTGTCGTGCTCTTGCCCGCGCCGTTGGCCCCGAGGAGGCAGACCATCTCCCCCTCGTCCACCCTGAGCGACACGCCGTGGAGCACCTCCACCGCCCCGTAGGCGACGGAGACGCCGTCAAGCGTCAGCAAGGATCTCCCCCGAGCCGAGATAGGCGCGGATCACCTCGGGATGCAGTTGGATCTCCGTGGGCGTCCCCTCCGCGATCTTCACCCCGTAGTTGAGCACGACCACGCGATCGCAGAGCCCCATGACCAGCTTCATGTCGTGCTCGACGACAAGCACGGAGAGCCCGCGGCTCCGGATCGCCTCGATCAGGCGCATGAGCTGCTCCGTCTCCACCGCGTTGAGGCCCGCCGCGGGCTCGTCGAGGAGGAGCACGGAGGGATCGGGGGCCAGCGCGATGGCGAGGCCGAGGAGACGCTGCTCGCCGCACGAGAGGTTCTTGGCTGCCTCTCCCGCCTTGCGCCCGAGCCCGACGAAGTTGAGGAGACTCTGGGCGCGCCGGCGATGACGTGCCTCCTCCTCGCGCGCGACCGCGGTCATGAGCACGACCTCCCACGGGCGGGTGCGTGCGAGGCGATGGCAGGCGGTGAGCACGTTGTCGAGGGCAGCCGCCTCGGGAAAAACGCTGGTGCGCTGGAACATCCGCACGAGGCCGCGCTCGGCGATGCGGTACGGCGCCAATCCCGTGATGTCGGCGCCGTCGAAGTCGACGCGGCCCGCGTCCGCGGGCTGGAAGCCCGTGACGACGTTGAAGGCGGTGGACTTGCCGGCGCCGTTGGGCCCGATGAGAGCGAGGATCTCGCCGCGGGCCAGCGCGAGGCTCAGGTCCTCGACGGCGTTGAGCCCGCCGAAGCGCACCGTCACGCCGCGCAGGGCGAGGGCCGGCGCCTCGGCCCGAGGGGCAACCCCTCCCGTCTCCAGGGCCGCGTCCGCGGCCTGCACGGCGGCAGGCGACGGCGCACGGCCGCGGAGCAGCGCGCGAAGGTAGAAGACGAGCCCCTTCGGCATGAACATGACCACGAGGAGGAGGATCACGCCGTAGAGGAGCATGCGATAGAAGGCGGCCATCCGGAGCAGCTCGGGGACGAAGGTGAACACGAGGGAGCCCACCGCCGGCCCGAGCACCATCCCCTGCCCGCCCGCCACCACCATCACGGCCATGGTCACGGTGTTCTGGAAGCCGAAGAGCTCGGGGGAGAGGAAGGTGATGTAGTGGGCGTAGAAGCCGCCCGCCACGCCCGCCAGCGCGCAGGAGACGACCATGGCGAGCATGGTGTGCGCATAGGCGCTGATGCCCGAGGACTCGGCCAGGCTCTCGTTGCTCTGGATGGCGGCCAGCGCGCGGCCCACGCGGGAGCCGAGTAGCCGCTCCGTGAGAAAGAGCGTGCCCGCCACGAGCACCGCCATCAGGTAGTAGTAGTCGCGCTTCGACACGAGCGTCCAGCGCTCGATACCGAGGTTGAAGGGCGGCACGCCGGCCAGGCCCATGGGCCCCTGCGTCAGGTCCATCCAGTTGGTGGCGACGAGCCGGATCACCTCGGCGAAGCCCACCGTGACCAGGACGAAGTAGGCGCCGCGAAGCCTGAGGGTGAGCCGGCCGAGGAGATAGCCGACGAAGCCGGTGAAGGCGGCGGCCACCGGCATGGTCCAGAGCGGCGAGAGGCCGAAGTGGACGCCGAGAAGTCCCGAGGTGTAGGCGCCGATGCCGAAGAACGCGGTGTGGCCGAGGTTGAGCTGGCCCCCCGCGAGGAGCAGGTTCATGCCGGCGGCGAGGAGGTAGAAGAGGCCGGCCATGATCAGGAGGTGGAGGTAGTAGTCGTCCACGCCGATCAGCGGCAGCGCGAGAAGCGTCACCGCGGCCCCCGCCGCCCAGAGCTTCACCGCGGCAACGCCTTCTTCCCGAAGAGTCCCTGCGGCCGCCAGAGCAGGAGCAGGATGATCAGGATGAAGCCGATGGCGTCCTTGTAGCCGGAGGAGATATAGCCGGCGCCGAGGCTCTCCGACACCCCGAGGAGGAGGCCGCCCACGATGGCGCCGAGGAAGTTGCCGAGCCCGCCCATGATGACCACGGCGAAGGACTTGAGCGCAGCGAGGTCTCCCATGGCCGGATACACCCAGAAGACGGCGCCCAGGAGAGCGCCGGAGGCGCCGGCCAGCGCGGCCCCGAAGGCGAAGGTGAACATGTAGACGCGATCCACATTCACGCCGGTGAGGCGGGCCATGTCCGTGTCCTGGAAGGTCGCGCGCATGGCGCGGCCGATGCGCGTCTCTTGGATGAGGAGATGCGAGCCCACGATGAGGGCCACCGCCACCAGCCCGGCGAAGACGCGGATGGAGACCACGTTGATGGGGCCCAGGGTCAGGGGGAGCGGCGAGAAGACGTGCTTGATGGTCTTGGGCGACGGATCCCAGAGGAGGATGGCGGCGTTCTGGATGATCACCGACAGCGCCACCGTGGCGAGCATGGGGATCTCGATGGGAGCCAGGCGCAGGCGTCGCAGGATGAGGCGCTCCACCACCGCCCCCACCAGGCCCACGCCGATGACGGAGAGCAGGCTCGCCAGGAAGAAGTTCACTCCCCACAGGCTGAAGAGGGTGAAGAGGAAGAACGCCCCCATCATGAAGAACTCGCCATGGGCGAAGTTGACCACGCGCATGATGCCGAAGATGAGGGTGAGCCCGATGCCCATGAGGGCGTAGCCGCCCCCCACGATGAGTCCGTTGACGACGTGCTGGACGAATTCAGCCAGCATCGGGGCAAAGACGACGGGCGCCCTCTCGGGCGCCCGTCGAGTGTGAGGCCGGGGAACGCGCCACCGCTACTTGGCGCCGGCCATCTCCCACAGCTTGGAGCTGGGCGTGACCGCCACCACGGAGTACTTCCCGTCCTTGACCTGGGTGACGATGATGTTGCAGTAGCTCTGCCCGTTCTGGTCGAACTTGTTGAGGCCGTAGAGCCCCTTGGCCTCCAGCGTCTTGAGGGCGGCCATGATCTTGGGCGCGGTGGGCTCCTTGGCGGACTCGATGGCCTTGGCGACCACGTTCACCGCGTCGAAGCCGCGCATCCCCTCCACCACGCCGATCCACGGCAGGCCCTTCTTCTTCCACTCCTCCACGTAGAACTTGCTGGCTTCCGCGTCGCCCGCCATGGCGGCGTCGTAGGGATTGTAGAAGTTGATGAACATCGCGCCCTCGGCGGCCTTGGGGCCGGCGAGCTGGACGATGGAGTCGGGCCACGCCGAGCCGCCCGTGACGAGCACCTTCACGTTGAGGCCGAGCTCCTTCATCTGCTGGAGCATCTTGGCGGCCTTGGGCGCGTCGTCGGTGATGACCACACTGTCCACCCCCGCCGCCTTGAACTTCGTGAGCTGCGCGTAGAAGTCGGTGTCGGCCTGCCCCACGTACTCCACCGCCTCGACGGTGGCCCCGTTCTTCTTGAAGGCCTCCCCGAAGGCGGCCACCGCGCCGCGCCCCCAGTCGGTGTTCACGGCCAGGTAGCCGATCTTCTTCATGCCGAGCGTGGGGATGAGCGCGCCCGCCCCCACCGCCTCGAGCTCACTGGTGGGGCTGATGCGGCTCACCACCTTCTGCCCCGGCGTCTTGGGATCCGTGATCTTGCTCGAGCTCGAGGTCTCCACCACCAGCGGCACGCCGTGCTGGGCGGCCAAGGGCATCATGGCCAGGGTCATGGAGGAGCCCCACGCGCCGATGATGACGGGAACCTTGTCGCGCACGATGAGCTTCTCGGCCGCGTTGCGCGTCTCCGCGGGATCGGACTTATTGTCCTCGATGATGAGCTCGAGAGGACGGCCGAGCACGCCGCCCTTGGCGTTGATCCGCTCCACCGCGATCTTGGCGCCGTTGGTGATGTAGGAGCCGGCGGCGGCGATGGGCCCGGACAGCGGCTGGATCATGCCGATCTTGATGGGCTCCTTCGTCTGCGCCTGGAGCCCGCCGGTGGCGAGGACTCCCACGAAGGCCGCCACGACGGCGAGTGCCACAACCTTGGATATCTTCATGAAGCTCACTCCTCCTTCGGAGCTGATGGAAAAAGTCCTCGGCCTGAGACGACGAGAGGCCCTAGTTATAAGCCGACCGGGTATGACATAGCAAGAGCCTTGCCGCGGCTCTGGTCTGCGATTTCAGGATGTTGCATCGAACCACGGCGTCCACCTGCCCGTGGACTGAACAGCCTTCGGACGGAAGCCCATCGATCGCGCAACGGGTCGCCCCCGCTTGCACGCCCGACATCCATGGCCTAGCATCGCCCCGTGCCGATCGTGGCCGCGGCCGCCCTGCCCCATACCCCTCAGCTCCTCGTGCGGCCGGAGACGGAGGATCGCGAGCTCGTGCTGCGCGTGCACGCGGCCTACGTGGAAATCAAGCGCTCCCTCGCGGAGGCCCGGCCCGACGTGATCTGCATCGTCGGCGGCGATCACATCGAGGGCTTCTTCCTCACCTCGGTGCCGGCATTGGCGGTGTACGTGGGGTCGACCGTCTCCGGCAAGTTCGATCGCTATCGCTATACCTTCAACGTGCACGAGCCCCTGGCACGGGCGCTGCTCGAGCAGAGCATCGAGCGCGGCTTCGATCTCACCTACTCGCAGGACCTCGCCCTCGACTACGCCTTCTACGTGCCGCTGCACTTCGCCATGCCGGCGCCCCGTCTGCCCATCGTGCCGCTGTACGTGAACGTGTATCTGCCGCCCCAGCCCACGCCCGCCCGGTGCTACGCGTGGGGGCAGGCGCTGCGCGCCATTCTCGACCAGCGGCCGGAGCGAATCGCGCTGCTCGCCTCGGGTGGTCTCTCGCACTTTCCCGGCAGCGATCGCTATGCCTCTCCCGACTACGAGTGGGACCGCCAGATGCTCGATCGGCTCGTGGCGGGTCGCGGCCGCGAGACGGCCGCCCTCACCGGTGAGGAGCTCGACAAGGCGGGCAACGTGGAGTTCCGCACCTGGATCACGCTGTTGGGCGCGGTCGGCGACGCGAAGGCTCGCGTGATCTGCTACGAGCCTTCGTGGCACCACGGCAATGCGGTGGTGACCTGGCCCGTCGCGTGAGCCTACACTACACGTTTCCGCCCGCCGCCGGCTATCCGCTCAATCGCTGCCTCTATCGCTTGAAGTCCGACGACGCCTTCCGCGAGCGCTATCTGGCCGACCCGGAGGCCACGCTCAAAGAGGCCGGCCTCGATCCCGAGCGGAGCGCAGCCCTCCGCGCCCTCGACCGCGACCGACTCCTCACCCTGGGCGCCCACGCCTATCTGGTCTTCATGGCGGGCCTCCGCCTCAAGATGTCCACGGCCTCGCAAACCTTCGAGCGCTTCTAGCCGGCACATCGAGGCTGCCCCGTCGTCTGCTTCGTGCACATTTGTCTTCCGCCGGGCGTGAAACATTCGCCTTCCCTCGGGCGCTAGACTCACCTCATGGAACCGAACATTGCGTTCGTCGCCGGACTCCTCGCTGATCCGTCGCGGGCCGCCATGTGCCTGGCCCTGGCCGGCGGCGAGGCGCGCCCGGCCGGGGAGCTGGCGGCTCGCGCCGGTGTCTCCGCGCAGGCCGCGAGCAATCATCTGGCGCGGCTCGTGGCCGGGCGCATCCTGCGCGTCGAGCAGCAGGGGCGGTGGCGCTACTACCGTCTCGCCAGCGCCGAGATCGGGCACGCGGTCGAGGCCCTGGCCGTGGTGGCTCCGCAGCGGCCGGGGGCGCTCAACGGGCTCGCGGATGCCGCGACGCTGCGCCTCAGGGAGGCGCGCACGTGCTATAGCCACCTCGCGGGACGGCTCGGGGTGGCCATCGCCGATGCGCTGGTCGCCGAGGGATGGCTCGAGGACTCCGGCTCTGCCTATCGCGTCACGCCGCTCGGCGCGCGCTCGCTCTCCGCGCTGGGGATCGAGTCGAATGGCCGGCGCGCTCCCGAGCCTGCCCGCCGGTGTCTCGACTGGACCGAGCGGCGGCACCACGTGGGGAGCCCCGTGGGGACGGCCCTGGCCGACCTCGCGCTGGAGCGAAGCTGGGTGCGTCGTCTGCGCGGCACCCGCGCCGTGCTCATCACCCCGGCGGGCCGTCGCGAGCTCAAGCGAATCCTCAACGTGCGCTTCTAGGGAGGACAGCCATGGTCACGCTCTGCATCCGCTACACCCTCGACGCGAACAAGCGGGCCGACTTCGAGCGCTACGCCCGCGGGCTCAAGGGCATCATCCCCCGCTGCGGCGGCGACCTCGTCGGCTACTGGCTGCCCACCAAGCTGGCGGGACCGACCAACATCGCCACGGCCATGATCAACTTCCCGAACCTGGCCGCCTACGAGCAGTATCGGGAGCGGCTGGCCACCGATCCCGAGAGCGTGGAGAACCTGCGGCGCGCCGACGCGAGCGGCTGCATCCTCGTGGAGGACCGCGCCTTCATGGAACAGGTGTAGCCGCTACTTGAAGTGCCTCGCGACCTTCTTGGCCATGAGGTCGATCTGCTTGGGATCGTCGGTGACGGGCCCCAGCACGATGTACTGGAGACCGGACTTCCGCAGGTCGTCGATGCGTGCGTTGATCGCGTCGATGCCGCCGATCATGTAGCACTCCTGCAGGTGCTCGTAGCTCCGGTGGGTGCCCATGGCGCGCAGGAACGGCGCCTTCGACTGGGCCACCGCCTTGGCGTGGTTGTTCGTGTCGACGAGGTGGGTGAAGTTGCAGTGCCCGAAGAGGAGCTTCTTCGGATCCTTGCTCATGTCCCGGGCGCGCTGCTGGAGCTGGAGCCAGTCGCGCTTGACCCATTCCTGCTTGCCCGAGCAGCGCGACAGCCAGTGGCCCGCCTTGACGATGCGGTCCATCACGGTGGGAGCGATCACCGGCACGTCGTGGTCCGTGGGATCCGGCACGCGCGAGCCGCCCGAAGCCCAGATAGGCGGCATCTTCGGCGGGCGCGGCTCGATGGTCACGTCGTGGAACTGGTAGTACTTGCCCTGATAGGACACGTTGGGCTTGGTCAGGAGCAGGGTCACCGCCTCGATGATCTCGTCGGTGCGGCGCCCGCGCTCCTCGATGCGTGAGCCCGTCACCTCGTACTCCCGCGCGTACCAGCCGGGGCCGACGCCAAACATGTAGCGGTTGTCGGAGAGATGGCAGAGGGTGGAGATCTCCTTGGCGAGCACCACGGGGTGTCGCACAGGGAGGACGAGGATGCCCGTGGCGATCTTGACCTTCTTGGTCAGGGCCGCCGCGAAGGCCAGCGAGTTGAGCGGCTCCAGCCACGCGTTGCCGTAGAGCCCCGGGGCGGACAGCAGGTGATCGATGACCCACACGTCGATGCCGTGGTCCTCGCACTTCTCGATGGACTCGCGGATGCGCTGGACGTTCTTGGGATCGCTCTTGCCACCGGCCCACGCGTAGGTCGGAATCCAGGCGCCGAATTTCAACTTCGCCATCGCGGACGTCCTCCTGGGAGAGAGGGAAGGTTGACGTCGAGGCCCCATACTACTCGAAATCGGTCGGCGGGAAACCCACACCCTCACCCTGCCCTCCCTGAGGGAGAGGGAGAAAGGCGGGCCTAGCGAGCGGCGGAGAGATCGGCCCGCGCGGCCGCCTCGATGCGAGGCACGGTCGGCTCGGGCCGATTGGAGGCGAAGTTGACGCTGATGCGAAGGGCCCGGAGCCCCGACACGCCCTGGAGATCCTCGAGGTCGAGCATCTCCACCTCGTCGAGCAGATAGCCCTGGGCCTGGAGGTAGCTGATGTAGTCGCGGTACTCCGCGGCCTCACTGGCCTGCGAGTACACGATGGCGATCTTCCCCGGCTGGGTCACCCGCTCCGTGGAGCCCTTCACCACCGCCTTGTCGATGCGCTTCTTCAGGATCTCGTAGCGGGCGTTGTAGGCGCCGTCCACGTCGAAGCGCTTCTCGTCGAAGCGGAAGCTGATGGCGAGCGGCGTGTGCTGGACGAGGATGAGGCTGGTGATCTCCAGTGGATCGGGCAGGCGCGGTTTGATGCGCTCGGCAGCCACCGCGATCCCGCACGCCACCATGACCTGCCAGAGACGGAGGTTCTTCAGGTGGAGCGGCGCGAAGTCCCCGCTCTCCAGCAACGAGGGCCCTGCGTACATGCTGTAGTCCACGCCGTCCGTGCGCTGCCGTTCGAAGTAGTGCGGGCAGGTCTCCTGGGCCACGCGCTCCTCGGCGTCGAGGTAGCTCGAGATCGCCTCGTTGAGCATGGTGACGCTCTGCTCGAAGGCCCGCCGCTTCGTCCCCACCGCGCCCAGCTGCGGATCGATGGCGGCCCGGTAGGCCTCGATGCGTTCCTGCACCTCGGGCCCGTAGCTCTCCAGATAGGTGAAGAGCGACTCGACCTCGGTCCTGAGGAACGCGATCAACCCCGCCTCGTCGCCCGAGCGGAGGCTCACCTCCACCGCAGCGGCCTGCCGCTCCACCTTGTGGCGCAGCTGGTCGAGGATGGCCATCCTGTGCACGCGGTAGGCGGCCTCCAGGATGCTCTGGGCGAGGCCTAGCTGGTGCAGGAGGTCGACCTGGATGGACCACGCCCGGTTGGTCGAGGACCCGCGGATGTCCGCCAGGGCATAGAAGGGGTGGACGTCGCGGAAGACGATGGGCTCCATCTCCCCCCTCCCGCCCTCCAGGCTGTTCAGCACGGCCTTGCGGAATCGCCACTCCACCACGGGATGGATGGCCGTGCACTTCTCCTTGATCACGGCCTGGATGCGGTTGCCGAGCTCGTCCATGCTGCGCTTCACCGCCATGGCGAAGAGCGGCAGGATCTGGAGCAGGTGCGGCATGAATTCCACGCTGAGAGAGTCGGCCTTCGGAGACACGAGCTTGAGGCTGCCGATGATCGCGTCCTGGTAGATGAGGGGCGCCACCACCGCGCTGCGGTAGCCCGCGGCCAGCATCCCCTCCTCCACGCGCGTCCGGCTCGGATACGCCTCCAGATCCTCGATGAAGACAGGCTTGCGCTCGAGGGCCGCCCGCTCGAAGACCGAGCCCGCGAAGTCCCCGAGCTTCTGATGGGTCGAGTCGGCGAAGATGCACGCGTGCTCGAAGCGCGAGCCGAAGTGCAGGACGAGAACGCGGTCGCCCTCCACCGCGGCCAGCCCCAGATCGACCTCGGGCCGGCGCAGGAGGGCGCGCATCTTGTCCTGGAGGGCGCGGAAGCGCTCGGTCGAGACGATGGACTCCTTCTCGATGAGATCGCGCTCGATGGAGGACAGCACCTCCTGCTCCGTCACCTCGATGGCCTGGACCACGGAGAAGCCGCGGATCACGAACTTCTCGGGCGGGAGGACCTTCATGAGGGCGGGCGGGTCCAGGACGAGCGCGCGGAGCCGGCGCCGCGTCTCCTCGGTGAGGACGGGCGCCTCGCCGATCACATCCACGTCGAGGAAGCGCGGCTCGAGGAGGAGCTTGAAGTGGCGCTCGAGCCCGGTTTCCGGATCCTTCACGATGGAGATCCAGGGGAACTCGATGCCTGCATCGAGGCCGTACACCCGCTCGATGATCAGCGAGTAGGCGTGGATGATGCGCACCTGCGCGAGGAGCGCCGCATCCGCCTCGATGCGCCCCGTAAGATAGCCTTCGGGCCCCGCGAGGAGCCGGCCGAAGGCCTCGGTGGCGAAGAAGGTCTGCAGCCGGAATGGTAGCATCGCGGCCGCGTAGCTCTGCTCCTGGAAGCTCGGAGCGAAGACGGCGACCATGAGGGCGTCGATCAGGTCCTGGTTGGCCCGAACCGTCTCCAGGGTGATCGTCAGGGCCCGGAGCTCCGGCACCTGCCGTACCCGATCCAGGATGACGCGGGCCGCCGTCCCCAGGAGGCAGTCGTCGTCCGCGAGCTCGGTCTCCCAGTAGCGGACGAGCGGCTCCAGGCTGAACTCCGCCCGCAGCGGGAACTCGCCGAGCCGGGCCGTGATGGCCGTGTGGGCGCCGGAGGGATTGAATTCGCTCATGGGAGCACAGTGTAACACCGAGGTCTACGCGGGTGGGATAGCTCCCGTGCGGTCCACGATCAGGCGGTAGTGCTCGGGGCGGCGGTGCCGGGCGAAATTGAAGACCGTGTCCTTGTAAGATCGCGTGAGATCGAGGTCGCAGCGCGCCACGCACAGCTCGTCGCCGAGGGTCGTGCACATGGCCACCGTCTCGCCGGAGGGCGCGATGATCTGGCTCTGCCCGATCATGTCGCACCCCTCTTCCCGGCCGCACTTAGCCACACCCACTACCCACGTGCCGTTTTGGTAGGCGCCCGCCTGCATGGAGAGCTGATTGTGGAAGTTGGCGAGGAGGTCGTGCTCCGGCGCCGGCGGATGGTGCACCGGCGTGTTGTAGCCCAGTAGCACCATCTCCACGCCTTGCAGCCCCATCACCCGATACGTCTCCGGCCACCGCCGATCGTTGCAGATGCAGAGGCCCATGAGGCCGCCGAAGGCCGGCCACACTCCCCAGCCGAGGTCGCCCACCTCGAAGTAGCGCTTCTCGAGGTGCTGGAAGGCCCGCCACGGCTCGTGCTCGGCATGACCGGGGAGATGGATCTTACGGTACTTGCCGACGAGGCCGCCGGCCTGGTCCACGAGGATCGAGGTGTTGAAGCGTCGCGCGGTCCCGTCGCGCTTCGTCGAAGAGCGGACGCGTCTCCCGTCCCGGCATCTCACGCTCGAAGAAGGCGTCGATCTCGCGCTGGTCCTCCATCCACCAGCGCGGGAAGAAGGTCGTAAGGGCGAGCTCCGGATAGACCACGAGGTCGCAGCCATGCGCCTTCGCCTGGTGCAAGAGGGCGAGGAGACGCTTCACCACCTGCGGCCGGCTGTCCGCACGCTGGATAGGCCCGAGCTGCGCTGCGCCTACCGTGACAAACCTGCTGATGGTTCGTTCCTCCTCCCTCCCCCTTCCAGCGAGAGGGCCGGGGTGAGGGTTCGTGACGACGCCGAATCGCCCCCTCACCCTAACCCTCTCCCCGATGGGAGAGAGGGAATCAGGGGGTGCCGATGCCACTCGCGCCCAGGCTGTCGTCCATCGCGCCGTCGGTCACCCCGGCCTTCGTGTAGAAAGCGCGCGCAGCGTCGACTCCCGCGCCCGGCGAGGAGTCGAAGCCTTCCGCCCTCAGCACGGATTCGAGCGCGACCAGGCAGAGCAGGACGTTCGGCCGGCGCGCGGAGTAGCCCATGGTGCCGATGCGCCAGATCTTGCCCTGGAGCTGGCCGAAGGCGGCGCCGATCTCGATACCGAACTCCTCGATGAGCCGCCGGCGCACGGCCAGCTCGTCCACGCCTGCCGGCACCACCACCGGCGTGATGAAGGGCAGCCGGCGCTCGCCCGTCTCGGGACCGAAGAGCGCGAGGCCCATGGCCGCGAGGCCGGCGCGCAGGGCGGCCCCGTGGAGGCGATGGCGCTCGAAGCGCGCGTCCAGTCCCTCGACGACGATGGCGCGGAGAGCCTCACGCAGCCCGAAGACCATGGACGTGGGCGCGGTGTGATGGTTGTAGCGCGCGGGGCTCCAGTAGCGCTGGAGCTGGAGCAGGTCGAGGTAGTTGCTGCGGATGCGGGTCGCTCGCTTCTCGAGTACCGCCGCCGCTCGGGGATTGTAGGTGACGGGCGCGAGACCGGACGGACAGGAGAGGCACTTCTGGGTTCCCGCCACCATCACGTCTACGCCCCAGTCGTCCGTGGCCACCTCGGAGCCGCCCAGGGTGACTACGGCATCGGCCATGAGGAGGGCGTCGTGGTCGCGGGCGAGCCGGCCGATCTCCGCGAGGGGCTGGAGCACGCCCGTCGAGGTCTCGCCGTGGATCATGGCCACCATGCGCGTTCGACCCTGGCCGAGGGCCCGCCGGATCGCCTCGGGTTCCACGATCCTCCCCCACTCCGCGCGCACGGGCACCACCTCGGCGCCGCAGCGCTCGGCGATGTCGATGAGGAGGAGGCCGAAGCGGCCGCACTCGCCGATCACCACGCGGTCGCCGGGCTCGAGCAGCGAGACCATGGCCGCCTCCAGCCCCGCGCGGCCGGTGCCGGGCACGGGAAAAGCGCGCTCGTTCCGCGTCTGGAACACGACGCGGAGGAGATCCATCACCTCGTTCATCACCAGCGTGAACTCGGGATCGAACTGCCCGAGGAGGGGGGTGGCCATGGCGCGCAGGACGCGCGGGTCGGCCATGGTGGGCCCTGGCCCCAAAAGAATGCGCGGGCCGGGAAGGAGATCGCCTGGCGAATCAGCCATGCCCGCCGAGTCTAGCGGCTGGGCCCATTCGGGCGCAAGCTCGGGCGCTGAAGCAACCGAAAGACGGCGCCCTTATCGTGCACCTCGGAGACGATCCAGCCCCTTGCGCTTCGGGGGCGGAGCGTTCATCTTCGGCGCGGGCTCACCGATGCGGCAGGAGCGTGACTCACCTGCCCACTTAGCACGGCGGTTCCACGGAGGGAGGGCGTCCCATGGCGGCGTTCGATACGGTCATCAGGAATGCGGTGGTCGCGACGGCGGCGGACGTCTTCGAGGCCGACCTCGGCATCACCGACGGCGTGGTGGCCGCGCTGGGGCGCGGTCTGGGTCCGGCCCGCCGCGAGATCGACGCGGCCGGTCGCTACGTCCTGCCCGGCGGCATCGACACCCACTGCCACTTCGATCAGCCGATGCGCGATGCGGTGACGCTCGCCGACGACTTCCTCTCCGGCACGGTCTCGGCCGCGCACGGCGGCACCACCACCGTGATGCCCTTCGCCTGCCAGCTCCAGGGGCAGAGCGTGCGGCACGCCGTGGAGGACTACCACCGGCGGGCGGGCCGGAAGTCCGTCATCGACTACGGTTTCCACCTGATCATCTCCGATCCGACGGAGGCTGTGCTGCGCGACGAGCTCCCCGCCCTCATCCGCGAGGGCTACACCTCGTTCAAGATCTACATGACCTACGAGACCCTCAAGCTGAGTGACCGCCAGATCATCTCCGTCCTCGCCCTCGCGCGCCACGAGCACGCCATGGTCATGGTGCACGCGGAGAACTCCGACTGCATCGCCTGGCTCACCGCCGAGCTGGAGCGACAAGGCAAGACCACGCCGTACTTTCACGCCGTCTCGCGCCCCCAGGCCGTGGAGCGCGAGGGAACACATCGCGCCATCACGATGTCGGAGATCGTGGACGTGCCCATCCTCCTCGTCCACGTGTCGAGCGCGGACGCCGTCGAGCAGATCCGCTGGGCCCACGGGCGCGGGCTCAAGATCCTCGCCGAGACCTGCCCGCAGTATCTCGTGCTCACCGCCGAGCACCTCCAGGCGCCGGGCTTCGAGGGCGCCAAGTACATCTGCAGCCCACCCCCGCGCGATGCGGCGAGCCAGCGGGCGGTCTGGCAGGGTCTGGCCTCCGGCGTCTTCCACGTCGTATCCTCGGACCATGCCGCCTTCCGCTTCGAGGACCCCGAGGGGAAGAAGCGTCACGGCGTCCACGCTTCCTTCACGAAGGTGCCGAACGGGCTGCCCGGAGTCGAGACGCGCCTGCCCCTGCTCTTCTCCGAAGGCGTGGGCAAGGGCCGCATCGACCTCACCACCTTCGTGGCCCTCACCGCGACCAACGCGGCCAGGATCTACGGCCTCTATCCGAAGAAGGGCACCATCGCCGTCGGCTCCGACGCCGACCTCGTCATCTGGGACAAGGACCGCGAGGTGGTCATCACCAACGAGCTGCTTCACCACAACTGCGACTACACGCCCTACGAGGGGATGGCCGTGCGCGGTTGGCCCGCGGTGGTGCTCTCGCGCGGCGAGGTGGTGGTGGAAGAGGGCAAGCTCCTCGCGGAGCCTGGGCGGGGCGAATTCATCCGCTGCGGTCCCCCCGCCCGGATCGCCTGATCTCGCCGCGCGCTACGTCGCGGCGCGCTGCCCTCCGTAGGCCTCGCTGGGCGCGTAGTGGCTGTCGGAGAAGAGCCGCTTCGCCCGCGACTCGACCACGAGCTGCCAGTTCGCCAGGGCCGTCGGCGTGAACTCGCCGTCGGGCCGCGGCTCGTCGTCGAAGTGATCGAGGGTGTCCACCCCGCACGAGCATGGCGGACTCGCGGCCGCGCGGCCGCTCCGCCCATGTGGGCACCATCCCCACGAGGAGGAGGAAGCCGGTCGGGGCCCACGTTGATCGAGCCCGGCGAGATGGTGATGGTCCACAACTCGCTCGTGCACGGCTCGTCGCGGGGTCTAGGGAGAGCCGCTCTCCTCGACGGCTCCTCGACTAGGAACCGGTGAGGCGGATCAGGTTGAAGACCTTCATGGGCCGGCTCAGGCCCTTGAGGGTGACGTCGCCCACGGGCTCAACCGCGACGAGTGCCTCCACGGCGTTGGTGACTCGCTGCGTGAGGAGGACCTGGCCCGGCTTCGCCTCTGCGCACAAGCGCGCGGCGAGGTTGGTCACGGTGCCGATGGCGCCGTAGTCGAGCCGTCCTTCGAAGCCGATGGCCCCGAGCGTCGCGTAGCCGTGGGCGATCCCGATGCCGAAGTCGAGCTCGAAACCCGTCTTCTTCCAGGTCACCGCGAGCTCGGCCACGCGATCGCGCATGGCCGCGGCCATGCGCACGGCGCGCGCGGCGTGGTCCGTCACCGGCACAGGATCGTTGAAGAAGATCATCATGCCGTCGCCCGTGAAGCGCTCGAGGGTACCTTCCCACTCCAGGATGAGCTTGCCCATCTCGGCGTGGTACTCGCGCAGCACGGCCATGACCTCCTCCGGCTCCGCCGTCTCCGCGAAGGCGGTGAAGCCGCGCAGGTCGAGGAAGACCACGGTGATGTCGCGCCGGTGGCTCTTGAGCGGATCCTCGGTGCCTCCCGACACGATGGCCTCCGCGAGCTGGGGGGAGAAGAAGCGCTTGAGCCGCCCCAGGCGCTCGAGCTGGGTCACCTGCGCCTGCACGCGCTGCTCGAGGGTGCGGTTGAGATCGGCCAACTCGTCCCATAGCTGCTTCACGCGCAGGAGGGAGCGGACGCGCGCGATCAGTTCTGGCTGATTGATGGGCTTGGTGAGGAAGTCGTCGGCGCCCGCGTCGATGCCCTTGACGCGCTCCTGCGAAGGATCGAGGGCGGTGACCATGACCACGGGCAGGCGCGCGGTGGCAGGATCGGCGCGGAGGGTCTTGCACACTTCGTAGCCGGACATCTCCGGCATGACCACGTCGAGGAGCACGAGGTCCGGCGCGTCGGAGGCAACCTTGTCGAGAGCCTCCTTGCCGGAAGAGGCGGTGCTCACCGCGTAGCCGCGCGCCACCAAGACGTCGGCGAGAAGCTTGACGTTATGGGCGGTGTCGTCCACCACGAGGATGCGCGCGGGATCGTTCATGGCCGGGCGAGGAGCTCCTGGACGGCCTCGAGGAAGGCCTTCACGTTGATGGGCTTGCTCTGGTAGCCGTCGAAGCCGGCGCTCAGGATCTTCTGCCGATCCTGGGTCATGGCGGACGCCGTCACCGCCATCACCCGGATGGCGCGGGTGATGGGATCGTCCCGCAGCTGGCGGAGGGCGGTGATGCCGTCGATGCCGGGCAGCTGGATGTCCATGAGGACGAGGGCGGGCTGGCGCGAGCGCGCGAGCTCCACGCCTTCCTCCCCCGTCTCCGTCTCGATGGTCTGATAGCCCTTGAACTGGAGCACATCACGCACCAGCCGCCGATTCTTCTCGTTGTCCTCGATGATCAGGATCAGCTCACCGGGCATGCGCGCGCACCGGGATGGTGAAGGTGAAGGTCGATCCCTTGCCGAGCTCGCTCTGCAGGGTCAGGGTGCCCCCGTGGAGCTCCACCAGGCGCCGAGCGAGGGCGAGGCCGAGCCCCGTGCCCTCGCGTTTGCGCGCGTAGTCGGTGCCGACCTGCCGGAACTCCTCGAACACCGTCGCCTGATCCTCGGGGGCGATACCGATGCCGGTGTCAGCCACCGAGATATCGACCATCCCGCCGTTCAGGACCGCGGTCATGGTGATGGTGCCTCCTTCCGGCGTGAACTTGACGGCGTTGGACAGGAGATTGAGGAGGACTTGCTTGACCTTGCGCTCGTCGGCCACCACCTCGCCGATGCGCGGGTCCACGTGCACGGCGAGCCCGATGCTGTTGCGGGCCGCCCGCTCCTTGATGAGGGTGAGCGCGTTGTCAAGCGCGGCGGGGAGGTCGAAGGGCAGCGCCTCCAGCTCCATGCGCCCCGCCTCGATCTTGGAGAGATCGAGGATGTCGTTGATGAGGGAGAGGAGGTGCTTGCCCGAGGACAGGATGTCTTGCAGGTACTCCTCCTGTTTCTCGTTCACCTCCCCGAACATGCGCTCCAGCAGCACCTCCGAGAAGCCGATGACGGCGTTGAGCGGCGTGCGCAGCTCGTGGGACATGTTGGCGAGGAACTCCGACTTGTGCCGGTTGGCGATCTCCAGCTGCTGCGTCTTCTCCTGGATCTCCGTGAAGAGGCGGGCGTTCTCCACCGCGATCACCGCCTGGTCCGCGAAGGTCTTGAGGAGCGCCACCTGCTTCTCCGGGAAGGGGGTGGTCCGGTCCGCGGCCACCGTGATGGTGCCGATGGGCACGCCGTCGCGAAGCATGGGCACGGAGAGGATGCAGCGGAAGGCCGCCGTCTGGGCCAGGCCCTGAAGCATGTACTCGGGGTCGTCCCGCACATCGGTGATGTGCACGATGTCGCGGGTCATGATCGCGCGGGCGGAGGCCCCCGCCCGGCTCAGCGGCATGGGGAAGGCGGTACGAATGGCCTCGGCCCCCTCCGGGCTGATGTTCCGGAGGGCCTCCAGATGAATCAGCTGACCGTCGAAGCGGAAGACCGTGCTGAATGCCGCCTCGCAGAGCCTGAGCGAGTTCTCGGCGATCGCCTCGAACACCGGCTGTACATCGGTCTGGGAGGCGCTGATGACCCGGAGGATCTCGCCGGTGGCCGTCTGCTGCTCGAGGGTCTCCGTGAGGTCATGGTTGCGCACGTCCAGTTCCTTGAACAGGCGCACGTTCTCGATGGCGATGACGGCCTGGCTGGCGAAGGTCTTCATGAGGTCGACCTGCTGATCGTCGAAGGCGTCGGGCTCGGCCCAGCCGAGGGTCATGGCCCCGATGGATTCCCCCGCCCGCAGCATCGGGATGGTGACCTGGCTCCGCGCGTCAACGGCCTGGATCATCTTCCGCGACAGCTCGGGCACGCCCTCCTCCTGCCTCACGTCGCGGATGTAGAACGGCTTGCGGGTGAGAATGACCTGGCCCGCGATGGTGTCATCGGAAAGGGGCCGCGGGAACACCCGCTGCACCTGTCCCAGCCCCCCGATGCTCAAACCGTGCGAGGCGGCGAGGGACACGACGCCCCCGTCGTAGCGGTAGAGACGCCCAAAGCGGGCCCCGCAGAGCCGGACGGCCCGCTCCACGATCACGTCGAACACCGGCTGCACGTCGGTGGGCGAGCTCGAGATCACGCGCAAGATCTCGCTGGTGGCCGTCTGCTGCTCCAGGGAGCGGGAGAGCTCCCGGGTGCGCTCCTCGACCTTCTGCTCCAGGTTGGCGTAGGACTCGCGGAGCTGGCTGGTCATCCGGTTGAACTGCTCGGCGAGCGTTTCGATCTCGTCGCCCGTGCGCACCTCGAGGCGATGGCCGAGATCGCCGGAGCCGATCCGCCCCGCTCCTTCCGTGAGGGCGCGGATGGGTCGCACCATGCGCCGGGCGAGGGCGAGGCTCGCGAGCACGGCCAGGAGCACCCCGAAGAGGGCAAGGCCGACCGTGCGGTAGATGGACCAGCGGATGGGCTCGAAGGCCTCCACGAGCGGCTGCTCGATGAGGACGGCCCAGCCGAGCGGGGCGATGGGCGCGGAGGCGGAGAGGACCTGGCGGCCTTCGAGATCGCGCGCGATGCCGGGCATGCCCGCACCCTGGGCGGCCATCGACAAGGCCGCCTTCACCTGATCGAGGGAGGAGAGATCGGTCTTTTTCAGCACGAGGCTGATGTCCGGATGGGCGATCAGCTGCCCGTGGGAGTCGACCACGTAGGCGTGCCCGGCCTTCCCGATCTTGATCTGCGAGACCACGTCCCAGATGAACTTGAGATTGACCTCGGCCACCGTGACCCCGGAGGAGGAGCCGCTGCCGGCCAGGGCGATTCTGATGTACGGCTCCGACTCCTTGCGGAAGTAGACGGGGCTGAAGTACGTCTTGCCGGACTTGGGAACGCGAAAGCGCGGATCCTGGGCGTAGGAGTCGCCGCTGCCCACCACGTCCATGGCCAGCCGCGAGACGCGCAGCTGCTCGCGCCCTTGGGAATCAAGGTAGCTCACCTCGGTGATGGCGGGGACCTGGCGGAGGAGTCGGAAGTAATCGGCGCGCCGCTGCTCCATGGCCGCGGGGGGTGCCACGATGGACGGCTGCGTGGTCCAGCTGATCTGGCGCTCCACTTCCTTGACGAAGAGCTCGATGCGCGTGGCGGCGCCCACCGCCTTCTCGCGCTGGAGCGTCACCAGCGCTTCCTTGTTCTCTTGGTAGGAGAAGTAAATCTCCAGCGCGCCGCTGGTGAAAAGGGCTCCGCTGACCAGGACCACGAAGAGAACCGCGTATTTGCGGAAGAGGGATCCCCGCCAGATCACAGCGGCGATTATCCCACAGTGCTGCGGCCGCCCGCTCAGCCCTTGGTGGACTCTCCCAGCCGACGGCGCTCGGCCTCCGCCTGCTCGAGCCAGTAGCGCATGTCCATCTCGCCGAAAAGGGCGCCGGCCTGCTCGAGGTGGGCGAGGGCGCGAGTGTCACCTGCTTGACGCGCCACCTGCGCCAGGGCGAGGTGGCAGCGCCCCAGGAGGGGCCTCAGCCCCAGCTCGTCGGCGATGCGAGCGGCCCGCTCGGCATCCGCCCGCGCGCCCAGCAGGTCGGGCGAGGCCGCGGAGATCCGCACCGCGCTCTGTATGCGCAGGCCCTCGGCCTCCAGCCAGCGCTGCCGGTGCGTCTGGGCCATGCCGAGACCGCGGGCGAGCTCGCGCACGGCATCCGCCCAGCGCCCGGCGAGCAGATAGCTCTCGGCGAGGGCCGTCACGTTCCACGCATGGGTGGGCATGAGGCGGAGCGAGCCCGATTGCGCGGAGGCCTCCTCGAGGAGCGCGACGGCCTCGGGGACGCGGCCCGAGACCGCGTAGGCATGGCCGAGATCACTCGACACGAGGAGGAAGAGCGGCGCGAAGCTGGAGCGGCGACAGATCTCGAGGCTCCTCGTCAGCCAGCCGATGGCCGTGGGGAAATCGCCCTGCATGAGGGCGGGACGCGCCACGGCCGAGTAGGTCATGGCGAGGGTGAGGTCGTGCTGGCTCGCCTCGGCGAGACGGATGGCTTCCTTGGCGTGTGCGCTGCTCTCCGCGAATTCGCCGAGGGGGGCCAGGCACCACGCCATCCACGCGCGGTTGGCCGCCGTGCGCATCCCTGCCGAGGCGGAGCGGCGGCGGGGCGACTCCGTCTCCGCCCGCGCCAGGTGCTGGCTGAAGGCGTCGACGGCGCGGCGGTAGTCGCCGAGGCTCGCGTAGGCCTGGCCCAGCCGCTGGGTCGCCAGCGACTCGAGGGCGCCGTCGTGGAGCGTCTGCGCGATGCCCATGGCGCGCAAGCCCGACTCCACCGCACGCTCGGGCTGGCCCGTCCACCAGTAGCACTGGGTCATGTAGGCCGCGACCTGGCCGAGCCGGCGCTGGTCGTGGAGCTGCTCCGCCTGGGTCTCAGCCTCCTTGAGCATGTCGGCCATGCGCCCCACGTCACCGAGGGGAATGAGGGCGTTGTGGAGGTCGAAGCGGAGATCCACGGCCAGCTCTCTGCGCTCGCGGCTCTCGGGCAGGGCGTCGAGGGCGCTCAGGGCCTGCTCGAAGCAGGTGACGGCCTCGCGATAGGCGCTCCGCCCCGCCGCCTTGGCTCCCGCGCGACGGTAGAGGTGGGTCGCCTTCTCCCAGAGCCCGCCCTGGAGCGCGTGGTAGGCGAGCCGCTCGACCTGCTCGGCCAGGCGCCCCGGCGTCATGTGCTCGATGACGGAGACGAGCCTGGCGTGCAGCGCGCGCCGCTGCTCGTAGAGGAGCGCTCCGTAGGCGACCTCGTGGGTGAGGGCGTGCTTGAAGGTGTACTCGAGATCGGGGAAGAGACTCGTCTCGTAGACGAACTCCGCGGACTGCAGCCGCGCGAGCCCGCGGCGCAATTCCTCCTCGGGCATCTCCTCGAGGGCCTGGAGGAGGGCCAGCGGCACGTCCTTGCCGATCACGGAGGCGCTCTGCAGCAGCCGCTTCTCGTTCACGGGCAGCCGGTCGATGCGGGCGGCGAGAATGGCCTGCACGGTGGCGGGCACCTGGATCGAGTCCACCGGCCCGGAGACCTCGTAGTGACCGCGCTCGCCGGCGAGCACGCCCATCTCCACCAGCGTGCGCACGCTCTCCTCGAGGAAGAAGGGATTGCCGCCCGTTCGCTCGATGAGGAGCTGCTTGAGGGCGTCGAGACCGCTGTCGTCGCCCAGCAGCGCGTCGAGGAGCGCGGTGGCGCCGTCGGCCGGTAGGGTGTTGAGGCGGATGCGCGCGTAGTACGACTTGGCGGCCCAGCCGTGACTGTACTCCGGGCGGTAGTTCACGAGGAGGGCGAAGCGCGCGCGGGGCAGGCTCTCCACCAAGCTGTCCAGGAGGGCCTGCGTCTCATTGTCCACCCACTGGAGATCCTCGAAGGCGAGGAGGACGGGCTGGATCTGGCTCTCGCGCAGGAGCACGGCCTTGATGGCGTCGAGGGTCCGCTGGCGCCGCTGCGCGGGATCGAGGCTCTGCCAGCGCGGCTCCTCCACCGGCACGTCGAGCAGGGCGAGGAGCGGAGCAAGCGTTGCCTCTCGCGCGGGGTCGAGGGCGAGGAGCTTGCCCGTCACCTTCTCCCGGATCTGCTTGGCCGAGTCGCGTCCATCGATCTGGAAGTAGTCTTTGAGGAGATCGGCCACGGGGAGGTACGGCGTGGCCTTGCCGTAGGACACGGCGCGGGCCTCGAGCACGAGCCAGCCCGACTGCGGCATGGTGTGGATGATCTCGTGGAAGAGGCGCGACTTGCCCACGCCGGGCTCCCCCACCACCGCCACCACCTGCCCCCGCCCCGCCCCCGCGCGCTCGAGGGCGTCGCGGAGCTGGTCGAGCTCGGGAATGCGCCCCACGAAGCGGGAGAGCCCGCGTCGCGCGGCGGCCTGAAGCCGCGACCGCGCCCAGCCGGGGCCCACGATCTCGCACACCTCGAGCGGCGCTTCCAGCCCCTTGACGGGCACCGGGCCGAGCGAGCGCGCCTCCACCCAGCCCTCGGCGATACTGAGGGTCGCCCCCGTGGTGAGCACGGTACCGGGCGTCGCCATCTGCTCCATGCGCGCGGCAAGGTGGGTGGTCTGTCCCACCGCGGTGTAGTCCATGTGGAGATCGCTGCCGATGGAGCGCACCACCACCTCGCCGGAGTTGAGACCGACACGGATCTGGATGGGGATGCCTTCGGCCCGGCGCACCTCATCGGCGTAGCGGCGCACCGCCTCCTGCATGCGAAGCGCTGCGTAGCACGCGCGCACTGCATGGTCCTCGTGGGCGAGGGGCGCGCCGAAGAGGGCCATGATGCCGTCGCCCATGACCTGGTTCACCGTCCCCTCGTAGTGGTGCACGGCGCTCATCATGTGCTCGAGGACGGGATCGAGGAGCTTGCGCGTCTGCTCGGGATCGCGATCGGCCATGAGCTCCATCGAGCCCTTGAGATCGGCGAAGAGGACCGTCACCTGCTTGCGCTCCCCTTCGATGGCCGGGCGGGCGCTGAGGATCTTCTCCGCGAGGTATCGGGGGGTGTAGGCCTCGGGGGAAGCGAAGCGGGGCGGGGCGGGTTGCGGCGCCTCCGCCGCCGCGCCGCACTGCCCGCAGAAGCGGACACCGGCGGCGAGGTGGGCGCCACAGCTTCCGCACTGCCGCTGCAGACGCGCCCCGCACTGGGTGCAGAAGCGGGAGGCGTCGGAGTTCTCACAGCGGCACCGCGGACAGTGCATGGCGACCTCTCCTGAGGGACGCCGCGGAAGTGCGGACGGCCGTTCACGAGAGTAGCGCCGGCGGCGAGGAAGGGTCAACAACCTTGACACCCTCCCGCCCCTCGTCTAACGTCTGCGCGATGTTCGCCTCGACGCGCATTCCGTACGCGGTGCGTCTGCTTCGCGCGCACGTCACCGGCCCCGCCGCCCCCGCCTTCGATCTGGTGGAGCCCGACGGCGAGCGGCATCGCGTGGGCGCCGCGGAGGCCGCGCCCGCCTTCACGCTCCGTCTCCGCACCGAGCGCGCGTGGCGCGCCTTGGGCTCCCTCGACGAGACGCGCATCGCCGAGGCCTACCTGCGGGGCGACATCGACTTCGACGGGAGCATGCTCGCCGCCCTCGACCTCCGCGGCTTCCTTTCCGACCGGCATCCCCTCGCCTCCCTGTGGCGCTTCGTCCAGCCGTGGCTCTACGGCGAGGTCGGCGCGGACAAGAGCTGGGTTCCCCAGCACTACGACTACGGCAACGAGTTCTACTTCGCGTTCCTCGACGGCAAGTTCCGTCTCTACTCGCAGGCCGTCTACGCGAGCGGGGAGGAGACGCTGGAGCAGGCCGCCCAGCGTAAGCTCGACTACGTGATGGAGGCCTGCCGTCTCCGCCCGGGCTCGCGCGTGCTCGACGTGGGCGGAGGGTGGGGCTCCTTCGCGGGCTACGCGGGGTCGCGCGGCGTGGACGTGACCATGCTCACCATCTCGCGCGAGCAGTTCGCCTTCCTCTCCGAGTGGTGCGCCACCCACACCTTCGCCGCACGGCTCTCCGTGGTCTACGAGAGCATCTTCGCCTACGCGCCTGGTGTCCGGTACGACGCGGTGGTGCTGTGTAGACAAGGTATACTGTGCCCCATGCGAGTGCTTCTCGTTCATCCCAGCGCGCTGATGTATTCCGAGCTCTACCTGCGTCTCGAGCCGATCGGCCTCGAGCGCGTGGCCGCGGCCATCCGCGCCGCCGGCCACGACGTGCGCCTGCTCGACCTTCAGATCTTCACCCACGACGACTATCGGGCGGAGCTCGCGGCCTTCCGTCCCCAGGCCGTGGGCTTCTCCATGAACTACCTTGCCAACGCCCCGGAGATCATCGACCTCGCCAAGGAGACCAAACAGCGCTTGCCCGATTGCTTCTTCATGATCGGCGGCCACAGCGGGTCGTTCGTCGCCGAGGAGCTGGTCGAGCACGGCGGGGGTGCCATCGACTGCGTGGTGCGAGGCGAGGGCGAGGTCATCGCGCCCCGGGTGCTGGAGGCGATCGGCGACCCCAAGCTTTGCACCCTCCCCGGCGTGGTCACCCCGCAGGGTCAGGGCCCCTCGCCGACCCTCCTCGACGACCTCGACCGTTTCCTTCCCGCCCGGGATCTAACCCATCGGCGACACAAGTATTTCATCGGCGTGCTCGATCCCTGCGCCTCTGCCGAGCTGACGCGGGGGTGCCCGTGGGACTGCTCCTTCTGCAGCGCATGGACCTTCTACGGGCGGAGCTACCGGAAGTCCTCCCCTCTGAAGGCCGCCGAGGATCTCGCCGCCATCCGCGAGCCCAACGTCTTCCTCGTGGACGACGTGGCCTTCATCCATCCCGAGCACGGCTTCGCCATCGGGGAGGAGCTGGAACGGCGGAAGGTGAAGAAGCAGTATTACCTCGAGACCCGCTGCGACGTGCTCATCAAGAACCGCGATCTCTTCGCCTACTGGAAAAAACTCGGCCTCTTCTACATGTTCCTGGGGCTGGAAGCCCTCGACGAGGAGGCCCTCAAGCTCCACCGGAAGCGCGTCACCACCGGGGAGAACTTCGAGGCCCTGGCCATCGCGCGTGAGCTCGGGCTCGTCGTCGCCGTCAACATCATCGCGGACTGTGACTGGGACGAGCGGCGCTTCGAGGTCGTGCGCGAGTGGGCCATGACGGTGCCGGAGGTCGTGCACCTGACGGTGGCCACGCCCTATCCCGGCACGGAGATCTGGTTCACGGAGTCGCGGCGCGTCACCACCCGGGACTATCGTCTCTTCGACGTGGCGCACGCCGTGCTGCCCACGCGCATGCCGCTCGACAAGTTCTACGCAGAGCTGGTCAAGACGCAGGACATCCTCAATCGCAAGCATCTCGGCTGGGGTGCGGTGGCCCGCTACGGGTTCCCTGCCGTGCGCGCCCTCATGCGCGGACAGACCAACTACGTGAGCATGCTCTGGAAATTCGCCACCGTGGTGAACAAGAACCGGCAGTACGCGGATCACCAGCAGCCGGTGAGGTACGAGATGCGGCCGCCCAAGCCCGCCGTGGCCAAGCCGAACCCGGCGGAGCTCTTCATCCACCTCCCCGCCAAGCTCCAGAAGTCCGCCGCGGCGGGGGGCGCCGCCGGCTAACGCCGCCTCACGCCCCGGAGGAAAGCGCGCGCAGCAGGAACTCGGCGAGCCGCTTTCGCATCTCCGAAGGCATCTCGACCCTCCCCGTCCTGACCGTCAGCTCGTGGGTACGCCGGTACGTGGCGAGGTAAGCCTGGCACGGCTCGCACCCGGCCAGGTGCCGGCCGATCCCGGCGAGCTGGGCGGGGGTCAGCGCCGCCTCGAGGAAGTCACCGAGCAGCCCGATGGCCTCCCGGCAGGTCAAATCGTCCATGGTCGTGCCTCTTGGATACGCAGAGCCGCCCTCGAGGTTCACATCCTCTTTACAAATGGCGCGGGCGAGCCCAGTAGAATGCCGACCAATGGCAACCCCCCTTCGCCGTGGGATCGGAATCGGGCCCTCGGGCGTTGCACCGGTCAGAAGCCGGGAACCCGTGCGCGCCGCCCTCGCCGGCTCCTCCTCCTTCGTGGAGGAGCAGCCCAGGGCCGGGGAGCCATAGCATGAATGCCGCCTCCGAGACGGTTCTGGTCGAGCGCCTGCGCGAGGGGGATGCCTCCGCCCTCGAGACTCTGATGGAGCGCTACGCCTCGCGCGTCTTCCGGGTCGCCCGCGGCATCACCCGCACCGATGCCGACGCCGAGGAGGTGGTGCAGGACGTCTTCCTCACCCTCGCCCGCAAGATCGAGAGCTTCGAGGGCCGGGCCCAGCTCAGCACCTGGATCTACCGGGTCGCCACGAACGCCGCCCTCCTCAAGCGCCGAGGCAAGCGCGTCCAGCTCGAGGTGAGCCTGGAGGAGCATGTGCCCACCTTCAAGGAAGACGGCCATCGCGACGGTCCGCGCGACTACGTCCTCGCCGACTGGTCGCGCACGCCCGAGGCGGAGCTCCTCGAGGGCGAGGCGCGTGTCGTGCTCTCCCGTGCCATCGATCAGCTCCCCGACACGTATCGCGCCGTGCTGATCCTGCGCGACGTGGAGGAGCTCTCCAACGAGGAGACGGCCCGGATCCTCGGCGAGACCGTGGGGTCCATCAAGTCTCGGCTGCATCGCGCGCGCATGGCGCTCCGGGAGCAGCTCACGCGCCATCTCGCCCCGACCCTTCACTGAGGGCGCTCCACCAGCTCCATGGCGTGACCGTCGGCCCGGGATTCGGGGCGAATGCCCACGCGCTCCTCGACCAGGCGGTTGAAGAAGTCGCGGAGGGGGGGCAGCGTCGAGAGGAGAGCCTGGCAGGCGTCGCGGTCGATGGCGAGCACGTCGGCGTTGGTGAGGCTGTGCGTGCTCGCCGTTCGCACATGGTCGCCCAGGAGCGCAATCTCGCCGAAGCAATCGCCGGGGCCGAGGCGCCGGATCGGGACCTCCCCTTCCCCCGCTACCTGCTTGCGCACCTCGACCTCGCCCTCCTCGATGATGTAGAGCCAGTCGCCGTGATCGCCCTCGCGGAAGATGGCCTGTCCCGCCTCGAAGTGCTCACGCCTAATGGACACCGCGCGATCCGTGCGGAGCTGCACAATGTCCGAGGGCAGCAGGAGATCGAGCGTCCAGTCCACTGCCACGCGGATCTTCCGATCGAGGCCGGGCAGCTTCATCAGGTACACCGTGCGCCACAGCCACCAGGCGAGGAAGCCGGAGAGCTTGAGCCCGAAGACCTCGGCCACCGCGGAGCGATGCCCGAGGGATCCCATCTTGCCGAGCGCCTTGAAGGCGAAGGCGCGCCGGGCGGCGCCGCGCAGGGTCGCCGCGATATTCTCCGCGGCGCAGCGCCCCTCGCGCACGGCGTGCTGGGCCGTGGGCGGGCACGCCTCGCCGGTGTTGGCGTCCATGATGAGGGCGCAGTCCCCCACCGCCCACACGCCGGGGAATCCTGCCAGCTGCAGGTAGGGGTCCGTCACGATGCGACCGCGGTCCTTCGGGCAGTCGAGCGCGGCCACTACCGGATTGGGGCCGCCGGGCACCGTGCTCACCAGCGTGCGCGTCTCGATGCGCTCGCCTCCTTTAAGGAGGGCGGCCTCGGCGGTGGCGCCGGCGAGCCGCGTGTTGAGCCGAAGCTCCACGCTGCGCTTCATGAGGAGGCGCTGGGCGAACTCCGCGAGGTTCCTCGGCAGCTCGGGCAGGATGAGGTCGCCCGCGTGGAGGAGTACGACGCGGATCTCCTCCGGTGTGATGTTCCTGAAGCTCCGCGCCGCCGCGCGCACGAAGTCGTTCAGCTCGGCCACCGCCTCCACCCCCGAGAAGCCGCCGCCCGCGACCACGAAGGTGAGCAGGCTCGCGCGCGCCTTCGGATCCCGCTCGATGTCCGCCTCCTCGAGGGCGTGAATGGCGTGGTTGCGGAGGACGAGGGCGTCGCCCAGGTACTTGAACGGCAGCGCGTGCTCGCTGAGGCCCGGCTGGCCGGCGAAGCTCGTGACGTTGCCGAGGGCGATCACCAGCTGGTCGTATCCGAGCTGGAGCTGGCGCGAGCCCACGCCCGCGGCGAGGGTGACCCGGCGGCGCTCCAGATCGATCTCCTCGATGGCACGCGTGTAGAGATCCGTCCGCGGGCAGAGACGGCGGATGGGTGTGATGGTGTCGAGGATGCCGATGCTGCCGGAGACCACCTCGGGGAGCATGGGCTGGAAAGTGAGATAGTTGTCCCGGCTCACAAGAGCGATCTCGACCTCGCCGCGCTCGAGCTCGCGTCGGAGGACCTTCTCCAGGGTGAGTGCGGTGTACACGCCGCCGAAGCCGCCGCCCAGGATGAGGATGCGCGTGGGAGTGGTCGAGCTCATGGCAGAAGCTCCTCGAGACGCCGGGCGTCGGCATCGGAAATGGACGTGAGGTGGATGCGGAGGAGGCGCGCCGGGCCCTCGCCGTCGGCGCGGACGACCTTGCCGTAGATGTCCTCCGACTCGGGACCCTGTGGCGCGTAGCGCAGGCGCAGCCGGACGTTGGTGAGCGGGTCGAGCGGGGTGCCGAGCCGCGCCACCAGCTCATGGCGGGCGAGTCGCACCACCTCGCCCTCGATGGACTCCGGGCGCACCACCTTGCCGTCGATCACCCGGCAGGTCACGGGCAGCCTCACCGCCTGCTCGGCCGGAGGCTCCTCGATCTCCGCAGCCTGGGCGAAGCGCCCACGGAGGCTCCGCAGCTCGTAGAGCGCGAGCGGCTCGGAGAGACCCTTGGCCTCGATGCGGGTGGGGCCCAGTACCTCCGCGAGGTCGCGGATGCGCGTGTAGGTCTCCTCCGTGATGAAGACCTGGCCGCCCACGGTGGCGCCCTCCACGCGGGCGGCCACGTTCACCGCGCTGCCCACGATGGCGTACTTGGCGCGCTGCTCGGAGCCGATGTTGCCCACTACCGCCTCCCCCGTGTTGACGCCGATGCCCATCTCGAACCGCGGGCGGCCCTGGGCGGCATGCTCGCGATTGATCTGGCCCATGGCCCGCTGCATGGCCAGCGCGCAGGCCGCCGCGCGCTCCGCGTGATCGGGGTGCTCGAGGGGTGCGCCGAAGACCGCGAAGATGGCGTCGCCGATGAACTCGTTGATGGTGCCGCCGTGCTCGATGATGATGTCGGTCATCCGGCCGAGGAAGCCGTTGAGCACGTCCATGACCGCGGCGGGATCGCCGTGCTCGGCGAAGCGCGTGTAGCCACGCAGGTCGGACATGAGCACGGTGATCACGCGCTTCTCGCCGCCAAAGCGCAGCCCGCCGGGCGACTCCAGGAGGGTCCGGGCCACCTCGGGGGAGACGTAGCGGCCGAAGGCGGAGCGGATGAAGTCGCGCTGGCGCAGTCCCTCGAGCATGCCGTTGAAGGCGCGGGTGAGCTGTCCCACCTCGTCGCGCGAGCGCACGGGCAGCGATTGCGAGAGGTCGCCCGCGGCCACGCGCCGCACCCCTGTGGTGAGGGCGCGGATGGGCCGCGTGAGCTGGCGCGCGAAGAGGAAGCCGACGACGAGGGCCCCGAGGGCGCCCAGCCCCGAGGCCCACAGGATGGTGCGCCGGAGCTCCTGCAGCCGGTCGAGGTAGATCTCCACCGGGTAGTTGACGACGACCACTGCCGCGGTGGCGCCCATGCGGTCGAGGATGGGCGCGAAGGCGGTGATCCACGTGCCCTTGGCGTCGGTATAGATGTCGGTGTAGCGCGCCACACCGTCCTCGAACGTCCAGCGGAGCGGGTCGAGCATCTGCGGCGGCACCTGATAGATGTCGCCCGGACGTCCCGGGCCATCACTCACCACGAGCACGCGGGCGGTGCGCCCGGCCGTGTCCAGGCTGGCCAGGGTGAAGATGGGCGTGGTCAGCAACACCTCGTTCTGTATCGTTACCAGCTCCCGTTTGATGCGCAGATAGGGAAGGGAGCGTGGATCGGGGCTCCGCTGGACCTGAGCGTGAAGGCTCGGGTCCACGGCCAGCGCGGTGACGCGGGCGATGTTGAGGAGCTGCGTGCCCACGGTGTCCTCGAGCTCGCGCTGGTGGCGCTTGTAGGTGATCCCCCCCACCGCGGCCACGGCGAGCAGGGTCACCGCGGTGACGAGGAGAGCCAGGCGCACGCTCAGCCGCTGCCAGGGCCTGAGCCCGAGATCAGGGTCGGGAACGCTGTCGGTCTTGTCCTCGGCCATCGGAGACTTAGACTCGCCCGGCGCCCTTCCAGGTTCGTGCCGGATCAGGCCGCACCCCGGGCGAACCGCGGCGTCCCGAATCCGTGTCTAAATCGTGCGATGCTGGCCCCGAATGTGGGTGCACGGTGATCAACCCCAGCCTGAGAGGAGAGTGACGATGAACCGGAATCTGCTGGTCGCATCCGCCATGGTCGCCGCCCTGACCGTGCCCCTGGCCTCCTATGGCCAGTCCGGGCCCGCCCCCAAGCCCAAGTTCGAGTCGGAGAAATGCTACGGCATCGCCAAGGCGGGCAAGAACGATTGCCAGACCGCCAACTCGTCGTGCGCCGGCACCTCCCGCCGCGACGGCCAGAAGGACGCCTGGATCTACGTGCCGGCCGGCACCTGCGACAAGCTCGTCGGCGGCAGCACGCAGCCTCGGGCCTGAGCTCTCAGGGACGGCGTGGGCGCCACCATCGGACATCGAGCTGTTGCCGCCGGCATCGGGCTCAGGGCTCGTCACGTCGTCGAGTTGCTGGACCGGCGTCCCGCCGTCCCCTGGGTCGAAGTGCACGCCGAGAACTACATGGCGAACGCCGCGGCCTTCGCCTCTCTCCAGCAAGTGCGGCGTGCGGTCCCCGTTTCCCTCCACGGCGTCGGCCTCTCCCTCGGCTCGGCGGGCTCTCTCGATCGTCGCCACCTGGAGCGGCTTGCGCGCCTCGTGGAGAGCCTCGAGCCGTGCCTCGTATCCGAGCATCTCTCGTGGAGCGCGACTGGCGGCGCCTATCTCAACCACCTCCTGCCCCTGCCATACACGGACGAGACGCTCCGCGTGGTCGCCGAGCACGTCGACCAGGTGCAGGAGCGGCTCGGCCGCCGTCTCCTCGTGGAGAATCCGTCGAGCTATCTCCGCTTCCGTCACTCGAGCATTCCCGAGGCGGAGTTCCTCGACGAGCTCGTTCGGCGCACGGGATGCGGGCTCCTGTGCGACGTCAACAACATCTACGTGAGCGCGTGGAACGTCGGGCTCGACGCCGAGGCGTACCTGGACGCGCTGCCCGCTGGCGCCGTGGGCGAGATCCATCTCGCCGGACACGCCGTGAACGACGCCGACGGCCCGACCATCCTGATCGACGATCACGGCTCGCCGGTGCACCTCGCCGTCTGGAGGCTCTATCGAAAGGCCCTCGAGCGATTCGGCGCTGTCCCGACGCTCATCGAGTGGGACACGGACCTCCCGGAGCTCGACGTGTTGCTCGGCGAGGCTCAAAAGGCTGATAGCATCCTCGCGGACGTTCCACAAAGGCATGGACCTGTCTGCGCTGCGTGAGGTCCAGAATCTCTTCAAAGAGGCACTGCTCGGGGAGCCCACGTCGGTGCTCGCCGATCTCGTCGAAGGCGATGGGCTCGATCCGCGGGCCCGCCTCGCCGTCTATCGTCACCACGTCTTCACCACGCTCACGGCGACGCTCGAGGCCGCCTTCCCCGTCGTGTGCCGACTGGTGGACCGGCGCTTCTTCGCGTACGTAGCGGACGCTTTCATCAGGCAGCATCCTCCCGCCGGCCCCTGCCTCGACGAATACGGGGCCGCGTTCCCGGAGTTCCTCGACGCCTTCGAGGCCTGCCAGCGACTGCCCTATCTTCCCGACGTCGCGCGCCTCGAATGGGCCATCCACCGGGCCGCGCAGGCGCCGGACGTCGCGCCTCTCGATCCCGCGCCGCTGGGGACAGTCACGCCGGCGGACATGGCGCGACTGCAATTCATCCCGAGAACCGGCCTGGCCTATCTCGTCTCGCCCTGGCCGGTGGACAGGATATGGCGCGCGCACCAGGAGGAGTCAGAGCCGATGCCGGATCTCGGCGCAGGCAGCACATGCCTCGAGATCAGCCCTTCCGGGGAGGGTGCGCTTCTCCGCTCCCTCGACCCGGCGACCCTCGCCTTCCGGGAGGCCCTTGCCCGGGGCATGACCCTTGGTGAGGCCGCCGACGAGGCCGCTCGCCAGGACTCGGAGGTCGACTTGTCCGGCTTGATCAGGGGCTCTCTCGACGACAACGTTTTCAGCAACTTCATCATTATCACCGAAGAAGGAGCATGACCATGCGGATGCACGCCGCCGTGTCGCCCGGATCGATGGTGGAGCCGACCGCGCTCCGGGCGAAGATCGACTCGATCGCCTCGCGGCTGGCTCGCGTCCTTCTTGGTCTCCACCAGCTGCTGTTCCGTCTGGCCGTGGCAGGCGTCTTCCTCCGCGCCGGCATCCAAAAAGCGCGAGGATGTGAGACGACGCTCGCGCTCTTCGCCGACGAGTACAAGCTGCCGGCGGTCCCTCGCGAGATCGCCGCACGGGCTTCGAGATCGGCTGCTCGACGCTCCTCACCCTCGGGCTCGCAAGCCGTCTGGCCACGCTACCACTGCTCGGCATGATTTTGACCATTCAGCTCTTCGTCTATCCCCAGGCATGGCCCGAGCACCTCGTCTGGGGCTCGATCCTGCTCTTTCTGCTGACCCGCGGCCCCGGCGCCCTCTCGCTCGATCGCCTCTTCGGCATCGAGTCGCAGAACAGACCGTCGCGATAGCTGAATGCTAGACGCTGCCGATCGCGCCGCGTCCGGAGCTTCCAGGGTCCAGGCGTGCCGCGCCGTCTCCCTGTGCTTCCTGCTGAACGGCGTTGTCATCGCCAGCTTCGTCCCGCACATCCCCGAGATCAAGGCGCGTCTGGCCCTGAGCGATGGTCAGCTGGGCTGGCTCCTCCTTGCCATGGCTGCCGGTGCCATCGCCGCACTGCCCGTGGCGGGTTGGCTTGTCGCTCGATGGGGCAGCCGCGCCGTCACCTGGGTAAGCGCCGCTGCGCTCTCGCTCGCCGTCATCCCGCCCGTGCTCGGCCCGGGCGTCGTCTCCACTGCGTGCGCCCTCAGTCTGCTCGGAGCCTGCAACGCCACCCTCGACGTGGCCATGAATGCCCAGGGCATCCTGGTCGAAAGCGCTTATCGCCGGCCGACCATGTCCTCGTTCCACGCTCTCTTCAGCCTGGGCGGACTCGTAGGAGCCGGCGGCGCCTCCGTCGCCATGGCCGCAGGAATGAGCGCCGCTTCGCACGTGCTGGTCGTGGCCGGGCTGTCCCTCGCCGCGGTTGCCATCGCGAGGGAGGCCCTTCTGCCCTCCGAGCGGCGCGCCGCTCGCGATCCGATCCTCGTCTGGCCGCCCGCTGCACTGCTCGGTCTGGGCTGCTTGAGCTTCTGCGCCCTTCTCGCCGAAGGCGCGATGGGCGATTGGAGCGCGGTGTACCTTCGGGACGCCCTCGGCACGACACCGGCCTTCGCCGCTGTGGGCTTTGCGATCTTCTCGCTGGCCATGGCTCTCGGACGCTTCGCGGGTGACGGACTGGCTCGGAGGCTGGGCCTGGTGCGGCTGCTCCAGCTCTCAGGATCCGTCGCTGCCATCGGGCTCGCCGCTTCCCTGCTCCGGGGCACGGCGACCGTGTCACTCGTCGGCTTTGGCCTGGTCGGGCTCGGCGTGGCGAACCTGATCCCGGTTCTCTTCAGCGCGGCCGGCCGCGTGCCCCGCATCGCTTCCGGCACCGCGATCGCGGCCGTGGCGACTACCGGCTATTTCGGGTACCTCGCGGGCCCGCCGCTGATCGGCCTGGCCGCGGAGGCGGCCGGGCTGCCCACGGCGCTCGGCATTGTCTGCGCCGCCTGCGCGGTCGTCGCGTGCGGCGCCCAGCTTCTCCTTCCCTCTCGCTCCAGACTGGCTCCTCCAGAGCACGATGCGGGCGGGACATCTCTCACCACGACGGAGGTCAGGCATGGCTGAACCGTTTGAGTACATCTCGAAGTCGAGGATCGAGTATCACGGCGGCTATCGTCACGCGTATCTGGGCGACGTCCCCGCCCCCGTGGTCTACGGCGTCCAGGGGGCCCTGCGCGAGTACTACGGCGTGGCGGAAGGTCCGCCCGTCGCCTCGACCCTCGATCACATCGTGGCCGCGGTCGCCGGCTGAATGTACGGCACACTGCGCGGCGCCCTGGCAGGGCGCAAGATCGAGTACGATCGCCAATCCTATCGCGCCACCGTCGAAGGCCGCATTGCCGGCATCGGCAAGACCATTCACATCAAGTCCATCAATGTGCACTACGAGCTCGCCGTGCCCGCGGCCGCCCGCGAAGCGACGGAGCGCGCGCTGGCCGCACATCCGCAGGGCTGCCCGGCGCACCAGAGCGTGAAGGACGCCATCAAGGTCACGTGGTCGGCTACGCTCAGGGCGGGCGATCAGGTGCTCGCCCTCAAGGAGGAAAGCTCCAACGGCCCTTCCACCTAGCCTGGATTATTCACGAGTGCCGCACGTGCGATCGGGGCGGGTGGCGTGGGGGGCGGGGAGCCCTCCGGCGGAGTGGGACCCCCGAAGCGTGTGCGCAGCCCAGAGGGCTGCGATGCACGCGAGTGGGT
>JBKOVG010000013.1:0-5384 GCA_046723845.1 Candidatus Methylomirabilota bacterium
GTACACGATTCCCGTGATCTATCCGCTCTCGCGGGTGCTGCACAGCGGTATCCCGCATTGGCTCACGATGCTCTACCAACTCAACCCGATGGTCGGGATCATCGAACTGCACCACGCCGTCTGGTCCGCGCACAACCCGGCCTGGCCGCCGGTGTGGGCGGCTGCGATCGGAAGCGTCCTGATGCTGCTCGGCGGGTACTGGGTCTTCCGCGTCCTGGAGCCGTCCGTGCTGAAGGAGCTGTGAGCGTGGACGAGCCGATCATCGTGGCGAAGAGGCTGGGTGTGCGGTTCGTGCGGAACCGTCGGCGGAACCTGAAGCTGCGGGAGTTCTTCGTTCAGGGTGGCCGCCGGCGCCCACGAATGGACGATTTCTGGGCTTTACGGGATATCTCCTTCGTGATCAATTCCGGGGACGCGGTCGGAGTGGTCGGCCGGAACGGCACCGGAAAGAGCACCCTGCTCAAGCTCATCGCCGGAGTGCTGATTCCGGATGAGGGAACTGTCGCCACATACGGCCGGGTCGCGCCGCTGCTCGAGCTCAGCGCGGGCTTCGCCACCGACCTGACCGGACGGGAGAACGTCCAGATCGTCGCGGCGCTGCATGGACTCTCGCGGGCCGAGGTCAAAGAGCGGATGGCGTCGATCCTCGAGTTCTCGGAGATCCGCGACTTCATCGACACCCCGGTTCGGCACTACTCGACCGGCATGCGCGTCCGGCTGGGTTTCGCCGTGATTGCGCAGCTCAGCCACCCGATCCTGCTGGTGGACGAGGTACTCGCGGTCGGCGACAACGACTACCGGGTGAAGTGCTACGCGACCATCGAGCGCATGCTCGGCGAGGGCCGGACGCTCGTCCTGGTTTCACACAACGAAAGCGACCTGCGCCGCTTCTGCAACCGCGGCATCTATATCAGTTCCGGCAGTATTGAGGTCGACGGGACGCTGGATGAGGCGATGGCGGCCTACAGCGGGTTCGTGACGGCATAGATGTGGCGCGGTCGGCCGCTGCTCACGATCGTTGTTCCGGCGCACAACGTGGCGCCCTTTCTGCCGGACTGCCTCGACTCGATCCTGACGGGCGCGGCCGATCAGCTGCAGGTGGTCGCGGTCGACGATGCCTCGCCGGACGACGCCGGGCAGATCCTCGACGACTACGCCGGGCACGACGGCCGGGTCATGGTCCTGCACCTGCGGGACAACGTCGGACTAGGTCCGGCCCGCAACGCCGCGTTCGACCGCGCCCGGGGCGAGTACCTGTGGTTCGTCGACGGTGACGATAGGCTCCCGCTGGGCGGCGTCGCCGCCGTCACCACCCGACTCGTCGAGCTCCGTCCCGATGTGCTGCTCGTCGACCATCTCCGCCTGCACCCCGATGGGAGGCTGGATGCGGATCCGCACGAGACACCGGTCGGGCAGTTACCCGGCACGCTCCGGCTGGCCAATCTGCCGAGGCTGCTCGGAGTACGTCAAGCGGCGTGGAACCGGATCGTGCGCCGCGAACTTCTCGACAGCGAGGGCCTGCGTTTCCCGGGCGGATGGTACGAGGACGTCGGTTTCAGCCACCTCGCGTTGCTGTGCGCCCGGCGGATCGGCGCGCTCGGCCGGGTCGGGTACCACTACCGCTACCGGCCGGACGGCGCGATCACGACCACGCGCAGCGCGCGGCACTTCGAGGTCTTCGCACAGTACGAGCGGCTCTTCGCCCGGTTGGACCGTCGTCCGGTCGAACCGGAGCTTCGCGCGCGTCTCTTCGAGGTGATGATCGAGCATTATCTGGTGATCGTCGGCACGGAAACCCGGATCCCGACGAGCCTGCGCCCGGCGTTCTTCACCCGGATGGTCGAGCATTACCGCCGGTACCTACCGTCGCCTGACTACTCGCCACCGGGCGGTTGGAACGGCGTGAAGCACCGGTTCGTCCGCTGGGACGCGTATCCGGCCTTCATCGCCGCCCGCAACGTGTACCGCGCCGGCCGGCGATGGGTACCCGCAAGCAGGAGCACCCTGTTTGCTTCCAGGCGACAATAGGGCGCCCCTGCACTGGGGCCGGCATGTTTGACACGGATCATCGGGCGGGTATCACGGCCGCATGACTGAGCTTCCGGCTGCTCCCGACATCGTCGATGACGGCTTCAGCGACGTTCTCGCCGAAGACGACGTCGTCCACGTGCCACCGGCCGCGGCCGAACTGGCGGAGAGCATCGAGCACGGTGACGAGGGCGGCTTCATCGCCGATGTGCCCGACTGGGACGAGCAGGACCCGCTGACCTGATCGCCAAGCCGGCTCCGGCATGATCGCCGTGGCCGAGTCAGAAACGACCCCAGCCGTCGTTCCGGGTACCGCGGCGCCGATCTTCGCTGCGACGAAGCCGTTAAGCTCAGGCCATGTCGACCACCCGGATATCCCACTGGATCGACGGCCGGACCACTCCCGGAGTCTCCGGACGGGTCGGCCCCGTCTTCAACCCGGCCACCGGTGAGCAGACCGGAGCGGTCGATCTCGCGGACGCCGCCGAGGTTGACCGCGCGGTCACGTCCGCCACCGATGCGGCGGCGCTCTGGCGAGCCTCGGCGCTGTCCCGGAGATCCGCCGTTCTCTTCGCTTTCCGTGAGCTGTTGCATGCCCGTACAGACGAACTCGCCGCGATCGTGACGAGCGAACACGGCAAGGTGTTGGCGGACGCCAACGGGGAGGTCGCGCGGGGCCTGGAGAACGCCGAGTTCGCTACCGGAATCCCGCACCTGCTCAAGGGCTCGTACTCGGAGCAGGCCTCGGCGGGCGTCGACGTGTACTCGATCCGCCAGCCGCTCGGCGTCGTCGCCGGCATCACACCATTCAACTTCCCGGCGATGGTTCCACTGTGGATGTGTACGACCGCCATCGCCTGTGGCAACGCGTTCATGCTCAAGCCGAGCGAGAAGGATCCGTCGGCGGTCCTGTTCCTGGCGCGGCTGTGGCAGGAGGCCGGCCTGCCCGATGGGGTCTTCACCGTCGTCAACGGCGACCGCGTCGCGGTCGACGCAATCCTGGCCCACCCGGGAATCGCCGCGGTCAGCTTCGTCGGCTCCACCCCGGTTGCTCGGCACATCTACCGGACCGGCACCGCGAACGGTAAACGGGTGCAGGCCCTGGGTGGCGCGAAGAACCATATGGTCGTCCTGCCGGACGCCGATGTGGAGCTCGCCGCCGACGCTGCCGTCTCCGCGGCGTACGGCTCGGCCGGTGAGCGGTGCATGGCCATATCCGTGGTGGTCGCGGTCGGAGAGGTGGGCGGTCCGTTGGTGGACGCGATCGCCGCCCGGCTGCCGAAGCTGAAGATCGGCGCTGGAACCGATCCCGACTCCGAGATGGGCCCGCTCATCACCCGGGAACACCGCGACCGGGTGGCGTCCTACATCGATCAGGGTGGCGTCATCATCGCCGACGGGCGCCAAGCGGACGTGCCGGAGCACGGCTTCTTCCTCGGCCCTAGCCTGCTCGACCACGTGACCCCGGATATGACCGTCTACACCGACGAGATCTTCGGACCGGTGCTCGGCGTTGTTCGGGCCCACACATACGACCAAGCGGTTGGCCTGGTCAACGCCAACGAGTATGGAAACGGCACCGCCATCTTCACCCGCGACGGGGCGGCCGCGCGCCAGTTCCAGTTCGACGTCCAGGCCGGCATGGTCGGTGTGAACGTGCCGATCCCGGTTCCGGTGGCGTACTACTCGTTCGGTGGCTGGAAGGCCTCTCTGTTCGGCGATACCCACATGTACGGCCCGGATGGTGTCCACTTCTACACCCGGACCAAGGTCGTCACATCGAGGTGGCCGGCGCCAGCTACCTCCACAGTGGACCTTCATTTTCCGAGGACGAGATGACCGACGACGCCAGCGTCCGGGCCGACGACCGGGCGCATGTGTTCCACTCCTGGTCCGCGCAGGGACTCATCGACCCGATGCCGATCGCTGGCGCGTCCGGCAGCTATTTCTGGGACTACGCGGGCAAGCGGTACCTCGACTTCTCGTCGCAGTTGGTCAACCTGAACATCGGTCACCAGCATCCACGGCTCGTCGCCGCGATACAGGAGCAGGCGGCGAAGCTGTGCACCGTCGCACCCGCCTTCGCCAACGACAAGCGCGGCGAGGCGGCCCGGCTCATCGCGGAGCTGGCGCCGGGCACGCTGAACCGGGTCTTCTTCACCAACGGCGGCGCGGAGGCGACCGAGAACGCGATCCGGCTGGGCCGCGGACACACCGGCCGGCACAAGGTGCTCGCCATGTACCGCAGTTACCACGGTTCGACGGCGGCGGCGATCACGGCGACCGGGGATCCCCGCCGATGGGCCAATGAGCCGACCGCCATCGGGGTGGTCCACTTCTGGGGCCCGTACCTGTATCGCTCAGCCTTCCACGCCGAGGACGAGTCGCAGGAGAGCGAGCGAACGCTGCAACACCTGCGTGACACCATCATCTTCGAGGGACCTGGCACGATCGCGGCCGTCCTGGTGGAGACGGTGGTCGGCACCAACGGCATCCTGGTACCACCGACGGGGTACCTCGAAGGAGTTCGGGCGCTCTGCGACGAGTACGGCATCGTCTTCATCGCCGACGAGGTGATGGCCGGCTTCGGCCGTTGCGGCGAGTGGTTCGCGGTCGACCGCTGGGGAGTCACGCCTGACCTGATCACCTTTGCAAAGGGGGTCAACTCCGGATACCTGCCGCTCGGCGGCGTCATCATCTCCGACACCATCGCCGAGACCTACCGGGAACGGGTATTCCCCGGCGGACTGACGTACTCCGGCCATCCGCTCGCGTGTGCCTCGGCGGTCGCCTCCATCCAGATCTTCAAGGAGGAGGGCATCGTCGAGCACGCCCGGGCCATCGGGGAGGACGTGATCGGACCAGGGCTGGCCGAGCTGGCGACCCGGCATCCGAGCGTCGGCGAGGTACGCGGGTTGGGCGTGTTCTGGGCGGTCGAGCTGGTCAGGGACCGCGCCACGAGGGAGCCGCTGGTGCCGTACAACGGCTCCGGTGGCCCCATGAGCGAGGTCGTCGCCGCCTGCAAGCAGCGGGGTTTGTGGCCGTTCACCCACTTCAACCGGGTGCACGTCGTGCCTCCGTGTACCGTGACCGCGGACGAGGTCAGGCAGGGGCTGCAGATCCTCGACGAGGCTCTCGCCGTTGCCGATAGGTACTACATCGGATGAATTGCCCCAGTTCGGCGGGAGGTGGCTTCGCAGCTCGGGGGCACACGACATTTGGCAAAGGAATCCGTTGCAGACCGGTAAAAGCACTGCGGAATCCCTTGTCACAGTACGCTAGGTGTGCCAGAGTCCTCCGCATCTTATGTCGGACTCTTCACTAGCTACGATGTCCCCCGGCCGGTGACCAGGCAC
>JBKOVG010000184.1:0-11545 GCA_046723845.1 Candidatus Methylomirabilota bacterium
CCCTACACCCGGGCACTCCTGCGCTGCTTGCCGGATGTCGATCTCCGACGTCAGCGGCTGGTCGAGATCGGCGGGCAGCCCCCCGACCTGGCCCGGCTGCCGCCCGGCTGTCCCTTCGCGCCGCGGTGTCCCGACCGCCAACCCATCTGCGAGACGACGTATCCTCCGAGCGTATCCCTCGACAACGGCCACGTGGCGCAGTGCTGGGCGGCGTCTGCCGCTCGCGCGTGACGGCGTGTTGATGCTCGAGGGCATCGGACTGAAGAAGTACTTCGCGGTGACCGGAAGCTTCAGCATGCGTGGGGCGCGCGGATGGATCAAGGCAGTAGACGGGGTGAGCGTGCAGGTGGCCGAGGGAGAGACCCTCGGCATCGTCGGGGAATCGGGGTCCGGTAAGACCACCCTGGCCCGGCTCTTCCTGCTCCTGGAACGCGCCACCGCCGGGTCGCTGCGCTTCGACGGCAAGGAGACCGGGACCTTCAGCCCGGACGACTTGGCGCGCTATCGCCGCTCGGTACAGGCGGTGTTCCAGGATCCCTACAGCTCCTTGAACCCGAGGATGCGCGTGGAGCAGATCGTGGCCGAGCCGCTCCCGTCCGACAACGGGCTGGGCCACGCCGAGGTGCGTCATCGTGTCGGGGAGGTTCTCGAGCTGGTCGGGCTCCGGCGCGACAGTGCGACCCTCTACCCGCACGAGTTCAGCGGCGGCCAGCGGCAGCGCATCGCCATCGCCCGAGCCCTCGTGACCTATCCGAGGTTCATCATCTTGGACGAGCCGGTGTCGGCGCTGGATGTCTCCATCCGAGCGCAGATCCTGAATCTCCTGAAGCGGCTGCAGGAGCAGCTCGGGCTGGCGTACGTCATGATCTCGCACGATCTGGCGGCCGCCCGCTACCTCTCGACCCGCCTCGCCGTCATGTACGCCGGCCGGCTGGTGGAAACGGGTGAGTGCGAGGCCGTGTACGCGGAGCCGCTCCATCCCTACACGCAGGCGCTCCTGTCCGCCGCCCTGCCGCTCCATCCGTCGGCGCGCCGGCAGCGGATCGTCCTCGCCGGCGAGGTCCCGAACCCGACGAATCCACCCGCCGGGTGCCGGTTTCATCCCCGCTGTCCCCGCGCCATGCCCCAGTGCGGAACCACGGAGCCGGAGTGGCAGGAGATCAAGCGAGGGCGCTTCGCCGCCTGTCACCTGTACTAGGCGGAAGGATGGCCTACCCCTCCGAATCCGCTTGCGGTCCCGCCTCTCGTCCGCCTCGCTAAAAGCCGGCGAAGGCTCCCTCGCTGACGCCGCGGACGTAGTGCCGCTGGAGCAGCACGAAGACGATCAGGGTCGGGATCATCGCCAGGAGGATGACCGCGGAGAGGGTGCCGAAGGCGAAGGCCTGCCCCTCGTCCTGCAGCATGCGGAGGCCCGTGTTGATGTTAGCGATCTCGGGGTGGATGGCGAGGGTGGAGGCGAGGAGCACCTCGTTCCACACCTGGATGAAGGTCAAGAGCACCACCGTGGCCAGGCCGCCGCGGGCCAAGGGCAGATAGATTCGCCAGAACACGCGCAACTCCCCCGCGCCGTCGATGCGCGCGGCCTGCCCCAGCTCCTTCGGCATGGTGAGGAAGGTGCCGCGCATGATCCACACGGCCAGAGGCAGGAAGAGGGCGACGTAGGGCAGGATCAGCCCCTGGCGCGTGTTCCAGATGCCGAGCCGGAACTCGAACATGAGAATGGGCACCATGAGGATGACCCAGGGGACGGAAAGGAGCACCAGCATCAAGTTGACGAAGAGCTGGGACCCCCGGAAGCGCAGGAGCCCCAGCGCGTAGCCCGCCATGGCGGACAGCAGGGAGACGGCGCCGATGGTGACACCCGAGTAGATGAGGGTGTTGAGCACGAAGCGCGGGAGCTGATCGCCCTTGTCGATGACCTTCCGGAAATGGGTGAGGGTCGGCTCCCGCGGGAGAATCTGCTTGTCGAGGGCGTAGATCTCGGAGTTGGGCTTGACCGCGGTGAGCACCACCCAGATGAAGGGCAGGAAGGTCAGGAAGCAGAGAAGCGCGAGCACCGCCACGAGCCCCCACTGTGCGCGGCTGCCCTCACGCATCGTCTCGTCTCACCCGGAAGGCTACGGCGGTCAGGATGGCGAAGGCCGTCACGATCGCGGTGAAGACCCAGCCCACGGTGGTGGCGTACGCCAGCTTGTACTGGTTGATCTTCTGGAAGACCAGGAAATAGAGAGACAGGGAGGCATTGGCGGGTCCCCCGCTCGTCAGCACGTAGATGGGGACGAAGACCTTGAGCCCGGTGATGACCTGGAGCGTGGTCACGACCATGAGGGTGGGCCGGAGCTGAGGCAGCGTGATGTGCAGGAACTCGCGGCCGAAGGAGGCGCCGTCCACCCGGGCCGCCTCGTAGAGCTCCCTCGGAATGGCGAGGAGGCCGGCCAGAAGGAGGATCCAGGGGCCAAAGCCCCAGAGGGTGACGGCGACGAGGCTACCGAAGACGGTGCCGCGATCGGAGAGCCAGTTGAGGGCGAGGGCGCCGAGCCCGATCTCCCGCAGGACGTAGTTCAGGATGCCGTTGGCGGGATCGAGGATCCACTGGAACATGAGAAAGCCCATGGTCACCGGCACGACCGTGGGCAGAAAGAGCATGCCCCGGAAGAAGGTGGCGCCCGCTCGCACCTGCTGGAGAAGGACGCCGACGGTGAGGGCGAGGGTCATGCTGAGGACGACCCACACCACGGTGTACGACAGCGTGAACCCGAGCGCGGTGAGGAAGTCGGGGTCCGCCACCACCACGCGATAGTTATCGAGGCCGGCGGCGAACCACTTCACGTCGCGAATCGTGAAGCTCGAGAAAGTCAGGAAGAAGGAGTAGGCGATCGGGTAGGCGATGAAGGCGAGGAGCATCACCCCCGCGGGAGCGGTGAACGCGACGGCGAAGCGGGCCTGGCGTCGCTCCAGGTCCCACCGCCGCCGTCGCGCCACGGACGGGGCCGCGCGGCTACTTCTTGCCGGGCACGGTCAGATCGAGCTTGGCCTGAGCCGCCTTGAGGGCGGCGATGGTCTGGTCGAGCGTCTGCCCGCCCGTCATGTACTTCTGGAGGTTGTCCACGTAGGCCTGGCGCAGGGCCTGGCCGTCGCGGTAGCGCCACTGGCCCAGGCTGGGCCCCGAGAGCTCCTTGCGGACGAAGGCGAAGTTGGGGTCGTCCTTGGGCAGCGCGTCGTAGTTGGCCCACAAAGTTGGCATCTTGCCGAACTTCTCCGCCGACCACGTCTGGCCGTAGCGGCCGAGGATGGCCTCCCGGGCGAAGGCGCGCGCGAGCTTGATGTTGGCGGCCACGCGCGGGATGTAGACCTGGTGCGAGAAGGCGATGGTGCCTCCCTTGCCGGGATAGCCGAACATCCGGACCACATTCTTCTTGCCGAGGGCGTTGCTGTTCTCGGTCGAGCGTGAGTTGGAGGCATTGATGATGGCGATCTGTCCCGCCTGCTGGCCGTTGCGCGCGCCGTTGTTGTCCGTGAAGGTCAGGGTCCCGCCGCACTTCTTGTCCACGACCTCCTTCTGCCAGGCCATCCAGTCGCGCCCCGCCTTGCTGTCCCAGTTGACCTTGCCGTCGGGCAGCAGATAGGTACCCTCCGCGGCGACCACCGCCGCCGTCCACGTGTCGGGGGCGAAGTTGAGGCCGTACTCGCCCTCGAAGCCGGTGATCTTCTTACCCTGGATGGGCGTCGCCGCCAGCTTGCAGGCCATGTCCATGATCTGCTTGTAGGACGTCGGCTGAATGGGATTGCCCTGGCCGTCCGTGCCCTCGATGACCTTGAGGTAGTCCGTGTTGGCCTGGAAGTTCATGGTCTCGCCGAGCCCGGGAAGCGTGGGGTAGTTCGCGCCCTTGGGACCAGGCACCCACGCCGATTGCAGAAACGCCTTGATCCACTTGTCGGGAGCCAGCTCGCCCGTCATCAGATCGTCCCACGGAAGGAGGAGGTCGTCGATCATGGCGATGGTCAGCTGGCTCACGAGCCCGCCGAAGTAGAGATCGGCGGTGGATTTCTGCGTCTGCGCCCATTCGAGGAAGACGCGCTGATAGGCGGCACCGAGCCCTTCGTGGGTCAGGAGCTTGACCTTGACCTTCGGATGCGCCTGCTCGAAGCGCGCGATCAGGTCCTTCATGTTGTACTTGTCCACCATCCAGGCTTCCACCGATACGGTCATGTTGCCCGAGAGCTCCTCCTGCGCCGTCGCTCGCCTCGTCGGCGGGAGGAGGGCGATCCCTGCCACGACGAGGATGAGGGCGGCGGCCAAGCTCCACGTCATCACACTGGGGCGCTTCATGTTGGTGCCTCCTCTGGGGGGTTCATCGATTCCGACTCCCTCGCCCACGTAGGGGAGAGGGCCCCCGCTCGAGCCGGGCCCGCGGAGGTTGGTCATACGCTCGCGTCAGCTCGTGCGCTCGAGACGGGCCATGGCGCTCAGGCGATGGTGCTCGACGGCCTTGACCGCACGCTCGAGATCGCCGGCGTCGAGTGCCTGTAGAATTTGCTCATGTTCGGCGAGAGATTCGCTGGCGAAGCCGCCGTGCTGGGCGTGCATGATGAGACGGTAGTACTCGCCGCGATCCCAGAGATTCTCGAGGATGTGAACCACCTGGGGCATCCTCGCGGCCTTCCAGAGCAGGCGGTGGAACTCGCCGTCGGCCTGGACAGCGCGCGCAGCGTCCCGCACCGACCGCGCCGCCGCCATCTCCTTCTGCAGGGCCCGTAAGCGCGCCCGCAGCTCGAGCGTCAGCTTGTCGGCGGCCTCACGCAGGCACAGCACCTCGAGGGCGGCCATGAGGAGAAAGCGCTCGCGGATCTCGCCGGGGGCCCAGCCGAGGACGACCACGTCCTTGTGCGGGGTGATGCGCACGAAGCCGTCGGACTCGAGACGGCGCAGGGCCTGCATCACCGGAATGCGACTGATGCCGGCGGAGGCCGCCACGGAGGCGGCCACGATGCGCTGCCCGGGGGCGAAACGCCCCTCGACGATGGCGCGGCGAATGTCCTGGTACGCCGATTCCTCGAGTGTCTGGTGCTGAGCGAGTGTGGGGAAGAGCGCACCGTCCGTGGTCGCGCCCGGGGCCTTCGCATTGACGGGTGTGGGACTGCCCGCCCTCTCCCGACGACGCATGGAAGATTGTATACAATATACGACCGGGAGGTTGTCAAGGCCTCGACTGCTGCTCTCCCCTCCGAGCTTCAGCGCCAGTTTCTGTCGCCGCCGCTCTACGTTCCCCGTCCTCTCCCCGCCTCCCGGAGCGCCTACCACTCGAAGGTGCGCACTGCCGCCGCAGGTCGCGGATCTCGAGAAGTCGGCTCATGCGCACGGTCGACGTCGCCCACCTCGCTTGACGCGAGTGGTCATGCGTTGTAGGCTCGCCGCGGGAATTCACGACACCGCCGTCACTCGTGCGCCTCGAGTATCTGAAGAGCCCTGAGAGAGGCCAAAGTCGCCGGTCACGCCGGACTCGGCAGACGCAGGTCGAGGAGATCCTCATGAGCACGCCCGCCCCTGGCATCCGTTCCGTTTCTCGTCGCACGTTCGTCAAGACGGCCACGGTCGGGGCCTCGATCGTGGGGGCGCCGTTCGTCTGGCGCAAGGCGAGCGCGCAGGCCAAGCGCATCGTGATCCGGGATTCGGGAGGACCCTTCACGCCCGCCTTCGAGCAGGCGTTCTACAAGCCGTTCCGGGAGGCCACGGGGATTGAGGCAGTGGGCGTGGCCTCCGCGCATGAGCCCACGAGCCAGATCAAGAGCATGGTCGACACCAAGACCTATACGTGGGACATGGCCCAGCTCAGCCAGGCCGCCGCCGAGCAGCTGGTCAACGAAGGAGGCTATCTCGAGCGGCACGAGCTGGAGAAGGATCCCAACGTCGCCGAGATCCCCGCGGAGTACATGACCCCGTACTGCGTGGGCGACGACGTCTACTCCACGATCCTCGCGTACCGGACGGATGCCTTCAAGGGCCGGAAGGCCCCGGTCACGTGGAAGGACCTGCTGGACCTCAAGGGCTTCCCCGGGCGCCGATCGCTGCGCAAGCACCCGTTCGACACGGTGGAGGAGGCGCTGCTCGCCGACGGGGTGCCGAAGGAGAAGCTCTATCCGTGCGACGTCGACCGGGCCTTCAAAGTGCTCGATCGGGTCAAGAAGGACGTCGTCGTCTGGTGGACGGGCGGCGCCCAGGCCTCCCAGATGCTCAAGACCGGCGAGATCGACGTCATCCCCACGTGGGCGGCGCGGGCGCAGACCGTGATCGACGAGGGAGGGCCGGTGAAGATCTCCTGGGATCAGAACCTGTGGGCCATGGAAGGCTGGTGCATCCTGAAGGGTGGCCCCAAGGCGGATCTCTGCCGCGAGTTCATCAAGTTCGCGTCGAACGCCAAGCGCATGGCCGCCTTCGCCCCCTTCATTCCCAACGGGCCGACCAATCCCAACGCGTACAAGTACATCGACCCCAAGCGCGCCCCCGTCTTGACCACGTTCCCCGACAACAAGAACCGCGGCATCAAGCTGGACCATGCGTACTGGGCCGGCGTGAAGGACAAGGTCACCGAGCGCTTCAACGCCTGGCTCATCGCCTGAGTCGGCTCGAGAGCTCGGCCACGTACAAGCTCCAGGTCCGGCAACTGCGGAAGACCTACGGGCCAGTGGTCGCGCTCGCGGGGGCCGATCTCGAGCTGCGCGAGGGCGAGTTCCTCACGCTCCTGGGGCCCTCGGGCTCCGGCAAGACCACGCTGCTGATGATGGTGGCGGGACTGATCCAGTCCGACAGCGGCGAGGTCTGGATCGACGGGAAGCTCGCCACGTATGCGCCGCCGTTCAAGCGCGACGTCGGCATGGTGTTCCAGAACTACGCGCTCTTCCCGCATCTCACCGTGGGCGAGAACATCGCCTTTCCCCTGCGAATGCGCGGAGTGGCCGAGGCCACGATCCAGCAGGAGGTGCGGCGCGTCCTCGAGGTGGTGCGCCTGCCCGATGTGGGGGGCCGCTTGCCCCGCGCGCTGTCCGGAGGCCAGCAGCAGCGCGTGGCCCTCGCCCGGTGCATGGTCTACAAGCCCTCGATCATCTTGATGGACGAGCCCCTGGGCGCGCTGGACAAGAAGTTGCGCGATCAGATGCAGCTCGAGATCAAGCAGCTCCACGCCGAGCTCCGCATCACCGTCCTCTACGTGACCCACGATCAGGAAGAAGCGATGATCATGTCCGATCGAATCTGCCTGATGCGGGACGGCCACGTCGAGCAGATCGGGACGCCGGACGAGCTGTACTTCCATCCGTGGACGCGCTTCGCTGCGGAGTTCCTCGGCGAGTCCAACGTGCTGACGTGCGAGGTTGTCGGCGCCGAGGCATCGCACGTGGTGGTGACGGCCGGCGGCGTTCGGTTGCGGGCGCCGCAGGACGAGCGCCTGCGTGACGCTCGCCGCGTGGCGCTGATGGTGCGCCCGGAGCGGCTGGCCATCCTGGACGCGCAGGCCGCGGGGCCGCGAGGGGAGTTGGAGAACCGACTGGACGGGTGTCTCCGCCAGGTAATTCGCGTGAGCGGGCTGACGAGGTACTACGTGGGGCTGGACAGCGGACAGACCATCGTCGTCTCCACGCTGACGGGAGACGCCAAGACCGTGGCCAGGCCGGGTTCGCGCGTCGCGCTGACCTGGCCGCCGGACGCCGGCATCCTGCTCTCGCCGGCGGCGGATCAGTCATGACGGCCGTTGTCGCGTCCTGCACGCCCCCTCACCATCTCAGCCCTCGCCTCCCCGCTCGAGGCGAGCGGCTCAGCTCGAAATGCGGCCCTCTCCCCCTCCGGGGGCGAGGGGATCGACCCTCCCTCTCCCTCCCTGAGGGAGAGGGCCGGGGTGATGGTGGGCGATGAGCCACGCCAGCGTGGCGATCAAGGACTCGGCGGCTCAGCGCGCCCCCGCCGTGCGATGGAATGGCTGGCCCCTCGCTCCCGCTCTCCTGTTCCTCCTCGTGCTCTTCGTCTATCCGGTGGGGCAGCTCCTGTGGCTGAGCGTGGTCGATCGCAGCGGAACCTTCACCGGCCAGCACTACGCGCGCCTCTTCGCCTCGTCCCTCTACGTCGACGTGCTCCTGATCACGCTCAAGATCTCCGCGTGGGCGACGGTGTTCGCCTTGCTCGGCGGCTATCCCGTGGCCTACCTCCTGGCCACGAGCGATGCGCGGTGGCGGAGCCGGCTCACCTTCTGGGTGCTCCTGCCGTTCTGGACGAGCTTTCTCGTGCGGGCGTTCGCCTGGATGGTACTGCTCGGCCGCAACGGCGCCGTTAACAAGCTGCTGGAGGCCGCCGGGCTCACGGAGGCTCCGGTGGCGCTCATTTTCAACCTCACCGGCGTCCTCATCGGCATGACCCACGCCCTCATGCCGCTGGGCATCCTGACGATGGTGGCGGTGATGGAGCACATCGACGGCAATCTGCCGAAGGCCGCCGCCACCCTCGGGGCGCGGGGCGGCCAGACCTTCTGGCGGATCTACTTCCCTCTCTCGCTGCCCGGCGTTGCCGCCGCGGGGCTCCTCGTCTTCATCAGCGCCGTGGGCTTCTTCATCATTCCGGCCCTCCTGGGCGGGCGGCGGGAGACGATGATCACGCAGGTCATCATCGAGCAGGTGCAGGACCTCATGAACTGGGCGTTCGCGGGGTCGATCTCCCTCCTCCTGCTGGCCACCGCCCTCGTCGTCTTCTACCTGTACGATCGCGCCCTCGGCATGTCCACGCTCGCCAGCGGAACGCCGAGGCTCGAGCGGCGTGGCGGCCGCGAGAATCCGATCGCGCGGCTCGGCGCCTGGATGGGAGGCTGGCTGACCGCGATCCTGGGATGGCTTTGCGATCGCGCGGCCGAGCTGGCCGAGCGTCTGGTGCCGCCACGGCCCGATCGACCGGGCCGGCGGTGGGGGCGGGGAGTGCTCGTGATCGCTTCCGTCCTGATCCTGGCCTTCCTCGCCGTGCCGGCGTTCTTCATGGTGCCGGTATCGTTCACCACCGGGGGATTCATCGACTGGCCGCCGCAGGGCTTCTCGCTGAAGTGGTACCGCGCCTATCTCGAGTCGCCGCAGTGGATGGCGGCAACCCTGCGCTCGCTGGGGGTGGGCGTCGTGTCGGCGACGCTGGCCATGCTGATCGGCGTGCCCGCCGCGTTCGCGCTGGCTCGGCGCGACTTCGCGGGGAAGACGGGCGCCCTCGCCCTCATCCTGTCGCCGCTCGTCATCCCGCGTATGATCATCGCCGTGGCTCTCTTCTACCTGTATGCGCGTGTCGGCCTGGTGGGGACCTCGCTCGGGCTCGTCCTGGGGCACGCGGTGCTGGCCATCCCCTTCGTGGTGGTGACCGTGATGGCAGTGCTCAAGAACTACGACGAGAGGCTCGACCAGGCCGCGTGGAGCCTGGGCGCGAACCGGCCGCGCACCCTGTATCACGTGACCTTCCCGCTGATCCGCGGTGGGCTCGTGGCCGCGTTCCTGTTCGCGTTCGTCACCTCGTTCGACGAGCTGACCATCGCGCTCTTCGTCACCGGTGGCCTCACCACCACCTTGCCGAAGCAGATGTGGGACGACGCGCTGCTGAAGGTGAGTCCGACCCTCGCCGCGGTGTCGACCGTGCTCATCGTGTTCGTGGCCGTTACCATCTCGCTGGCCGAGCGGCTCCACCGGGGCGCCGCCCGCGCCTGACCCGTACCGAAGGAGGGGCACCACATGAAACTGACCAGGGATCAGCTCATCGGGCTCTATCCCGCCCTGCCCACGCCCACCGATCCGAGCGGCACCGTGGACCGCACGGCGACGGCGCGGCTCGTCGAGTTCCTCTGCGCCGCCGGCGTCACCGGGCTGGTGCCGGTGGGCGGCACCGGGGAATACGCCGCGCTCCTTCCCGAGGAGCGCCGGGCGATGGTGGAGGTCACGGTGGACGCGGCGGCGGGGCGGGTGCCCGTGGTGGCGGGCGTCCTCTCGCCCGGCTTCAAGGACTCGGTGCAGGCGGCCAAGGACTTCGCGGCGGCGGGCGCCGACGGCGTCATGCTCGTCACGCCGTACTACGTGACGCCGACGCAGGAGGGGATCCGCGAGTACTTCCGGGCGTTCGCCCAGGAGGTGTCGGTGCCCGTGATGCTCTACGAGATCCCCTACCGGACCGGCGTGGCCATGAAGGCCGAGACCATCGCGCAGATGGCCGACGACGGCTCGATCGTCGGGATGAAGGCGTGCAACGCCGACTTCAGCCAGTTCGCGCGGATCATCGGCCTGGTGGGCGAGCGGATCGGCGTGATGAGCGGCGAGGAGCCGTTCTTCGCCACGCACGTGGCCATGGGGGCGCGCGGGGGTGTGCTCGCCACGGCCAACGTGTTCCCCAAGATCTGGCAGGAGATCTTCGCGCTGGCGAGCGCGGGCAACCTGAAGGGGGCGCTGGCGCGCCAGCAGCGCCTGCTTCCCCTGTTGGATGCGGCCTTCTCGGAGACGAACCCCGGGCCCCTCAAGGAGGCGATGGCCATGGTGGGCCTGCCCGTCGGCCACGTGCTGCGCCCGCTCCAGCGGCCCGGGCCCGAGACGATGAAGAAGCTGGAGGCGGCTGTCCGCGCGCTGCAGGAGACGTGATGCACAAGGTCCTGCTGACCACGCCGCGGTTCTTCGCCTTCGAGGCGATGATCCGCGAGCACCTTGCGGAGCACGGCTGCGCGGTGCTCGAGCACCAGGCGCACGACATGCAGATGAAGGAGGAGACGCTGCTCACGCTGGTGCCGGAGGCCGCGGGGATGATCACCGCGCTCGAGCCGGTGACGGCCCGGGTGCTCGCCGCGGCGCCGCGCCTCCGGGTGATCTGCGCGACTGGTGTCGGGTACGACCACATCGACGTGGAGGCGGCGACCGCTCGCGGGGTGGCCGTGTGCACCTCGGCGGGAAGCAATCATCAGTCGGTGGCCGAGCTCACCCTGGGGCTCATGGTGGCGGTGGCGCGCCAGATCGGCCACGGCGACCGCGTGCTGCGGCGGGGCGGCTGGGAGCCCCTCGTCGGGCCCGAGTTGTGGGGCAAGACGCTGGGGATCGTCGGGCTCGGGCGCATCGGCAAGGCCGTGGCGCTCCTCGCGCGTGCCTTCGGGATGCGGGTCATCGCCACCGACATCGTGCTCGATCACACGTTCGGGAGCGCGCACGCTGTCGAGTACGTGCCGCTGTCCAAGCTGCTGCGCCTCGCCGACTTCGTCTCGCTGCACTGCCCCCTGACACCGGCGACGCGCGCGCTCATGAACGAGCGGACCTTCCGCCTGATGAAGCCGACCGCCTACCTGATCAACACGGCCCGGGGCCCCGTGGTGGACGAGGCGGCGCTCGTCCAGGCGATCCTGTCTCGGCAGATCGCGGGCGCCGCCCTCGACGTGTTCGCGGACGAGCCGCACATCGACGCCAAGCTGCGCGAGGCGCCGAACGTCGTCCTGACCCCCCACATCGGCGGCAGCACCAACGAGGCCCTCGAGCGGATGATGGAGCTCGCCCTCCTGAACGTGAC
>JBKOVG010000281.1:0-14745 GCA_046723845.1 Candidatus Methylomirabilota bacterium
GGGGCCCGGCCCGTGTTCGTCGACATCGATCCCGTCACCTTCAACCTCGATCCCGCGCTCGTCGACCGCGCGGTAACTCCCCGCACGCGGGCCATCCTGGCCGTGCACCTCTACGGCCAGCCGGCAGCCATGGACGCCATCGGCACGATCGCGCGGGCGCGCGGAGTGGCGGTGGTCGAGGATGCCGCGCAGGCGGTGGGAGCGAGCTATGCCGGCCGCCCCGCGGGATCGTGGAGCGACGTGGCGTGTCTCTCCTTCTACCCGACGAAGAACCTGGGCGGCTGCGGCGACGGCGGGATGGTCCTCACCTCGCGCGACGACATCGCCCGGGCGATCCGGCGGCTGCGCGATCACGGATCGCCGCGCAAGTACGAGCACGTCGAGCTCGGCTACTCGAGCCGGCTCGACGAGTTGCAGGCCGCGCTCCTCCGCGTGAAGCTCCAGCATCTCTCCGCCTGGAACGAGCGACGCCGCGCCATCGCCGCGCGCTACCGCGAGCTCCTGCAGGGGGCGCCCCTCGCCATCGCCGAGGAGGTGTCCCCCGCGCGCCACATCTATCACCAGTTCACCGTCCGCTCGCCGAAGCGGGACGCCCTGGTGGCCGCCCTCGGCGATGCCGGCATCGGCACCGCCGTGCACTATCCGATTCCCATTCCCGCTCAGCCCATGTTCGCCATGCCCGACGCCGATCGGGCCTTTCCCCACTCCACGCGCGCGGCGGCCGAGGTGCTCTCCCTGCCGTGCTTCCCGGAGCTGACCGAGGACGAGATCCGGACGGTGGCAGGGTCGGTGAGGGCCGCCCTCGAGAGCATCGCGTGACGGAGGCGGGAACGGCCGACCGTTCCGCCCACCGTCCTCGCCGCCTCCATCACCTCACAGGGTCTCCACCGCCACCGATCCGGTCGTAGGAGAGGCCGGCGTGCGCACGCTCCTCGCCCTCCTCGTCTCGCTCCGCCCGCGGCAGTGGGTCAAGAACCTCTTCGTCTTCGCGGGCGTGATCTTCTCCCAGCAGCTGCTCACCCCGCTCGCCTGGACGGCCCTCGGCGCCTTCGCGATCTTCTGCGGCCTGAGCGGAGCGATCTATCTCTTCAACGACGTGGCCGACGCGGAGCGGGATCGCCTGCATCCGACCAAGCGGCTCCGTCCCATCGCCTCCGGCAGGATCTCGCCGGCCACGGCCTCCGTGGTGGGCGGGCTGCTCCTGGCGGGGTCGCTGGCCGCCGCCTTCAGGATCAACGTGCCGTTCGGCCTCGTGGCCCTCGGGTATGCCATCCTCCTCCTCGCGTATTCCGCGTGGCTCAAGCACCTCGTCATCCTCGACGTGCTGACGGTGGCCGCGGGGTTCGTCCTGCGCGCGGTGGCGGGCGCGGTGGCGGTGGAGGCGGAGATCTCGGGCTGGCTGCTGATCTGCACCATCCTCCTGGCGCTCTTCCTCGCCCTCGGCAAGCGACGCCACGAGTATCGCTCGCTCGCCCGCGACGCCTCCTCGCACCGGCCCATCCTCGCCGAGTACAGCGAAGGCTTCCTCGACCAGATGATCTCCGTGGTCACCGCCTCCACCGTCACCGCCTACGCCCTCTACACCATGTCGCCGGAGACGGTGGCCAAGTTCCACACGCGGCTGCTCCCCCTGACCTTGCCCTTCGTGCTCTACGGCATCTTCCGCTACCTCTATCTGCTCTACCGGCGCGACCTCGGCGGCAACCCCTCCGACCTCGTGGTCAGCGATCGGGCCCTCCTCGTCGATGCGCTCCTCTGGATGCTCGCCACCTTCGCCATCATCTACGGTCCCCGATGGGCATCCTGAGTCTCGAGTCCATCTCGGGCTGGGGCCGGCACCCCGTCTCGCGGGCGGCCGTTGAGCGGCCGGAGACGCTCCGGCTGCCCGAGGGCGACACCCCCGTGCTGCCGAGGGGGCTCGGCCGCTCCTACGGGGACGCGGCGGTCCCCGCCACGCCGGGGGCACGGGTGATCGAGACGACGCGCGCCGACCGCGTGCTCGATTTCGATCCGGGTACGGGCATCCTCACCTGCGAGGCGGGGCTGTCCCTCGCGGAGGTCCTGCGCGTCTTCCTCCCGCGCGGCTGGTTCCCTTCGGTGACGCCGGGCACGAAGTTCGTCACCGTTGGCGGCTGTGTCGCCTGTGACGTGCACGGCAAGAACCATCATCGCAACGGGTCGTTCGGGAATTTCGTCGAGCGCGTGACGATGCAGGTGGCGGACGGCCGTGTGATCGAATGCGGACCTGCGCGGGAGCGCGAGCTCTTCCTCGCCACCGTGGGCGGCATGGGGCTCACCGGCCTCATCACGGAGGTGACGCTCAGGCTCCAGCCCGTGGAGGGCGCGTGGATGCGGGTGGACACGGAGCCGGTCTCCGGGCTCGCCGGCATGATGGATGGATTGCGCGATGCCGCCAAGGACTGGCCGTACACCGTGGGCTGGATCGACTGCCTGGCGGGCGGGGCATCACTGGGACGCGGCCTCCTCATGCGCGGGCGCCACGCCAGGCGAGACGAGGCGCCCGCGCGGGGGCCGTCGGAGCCGCGACGCCTCGCCGTGCCGTTCGATGCGCCGGCATTCCTCCTGAGCCCCGCCCTGATGCGTCTCTTCAACTCTGCCTACTACCGTGCCCACACGCGCCGCCGTCGCGCTGCCGTCGTCGTGCCGTATCAAGGCTTCTTCTATCCGCTCGACGCGGTGGCCGGCTGGAATCGGCTCTACGGTCCCCGCGGCTTCCTCCAGTACCAGTGCGTGGTGCCGCGCGCAGCGGGCGCCGCCGCCGTGGCCGGCCTCCTCGAGCGGCTCGCCGCGTCGGGCGCGGCGTCTTTCCTTGCCGTCATCAAGGACTGCGGCCCCGAGGCCGACGCCTATCTGTCGTTTCCCCTCGAGGGCACCACGCTCGCCCTCGATCTGCCCTATCGCGGCCCGGCAACGGAGGCGCTCGTCCACGAGCTGAACGCCATGGTGATCGCCGCGGGCGGCCGCGTGTATCTCGCCAAGGACGCGGTGACCCGCGCGGAGGATTTTGCGCGCATGATCCCCCGTCTCACCGAGTGGCGCCGCGTGCGTGACCGGTGGGACCCGGAGCGGCGGTTCCGCTCCGCGCAGTCGGTGCGTGTGCTGGGAGATCACGCATGAAGGTAGCCGTGGTCGGGGCCACGCGCGGCATGGGTCGCGCCGTCGCCCGCCTCCTCGCGGAGCGCGGCGACGCGGTGGTGCTGCTGGGCCGCGATGCTGCGGAGCTCGCGGCCTCGGCGCGCGATCTCTCCGCACGCGGCGCGCGCGGGACCATCACCACCGGCCACCTCGACCTAGCCGAGCCCGCGGCGTTCGCCGTCGCGCTCGATCAGGCCGATCAGGCCGCGGGCGGGCTCGACACCCTGGTGGTGACGGCGGGTGACTTCGCCGCCCAGAACGCTCTCGAGCGAGACGCGGAGCGGCTGCGTCGGCTCCTCGACGTCAACTTCACCGCGACCGCGGTGCTCTGCCAGCTGGCGGCGGAGCGCTTCGCGGCGCGCGGTGGCGGCACCATCTGCGCCTTCAGCTCCGTGGCCGGGGACCGCGCCCGGCGCAGCAACTACCTCTACGGCGCCTCGAAGGCCGGGCTCTCCGCTTTCCTCGACGGGCTCGGCCTCGCCTACGGCGACCGCAACGTCCGCGTCATCTGCGTCCGCCCCGGCTTCGTGAAGACGGGTATGACGGCGGGGCTTCCCGTCCCGCCCTTCGCGGGCGAGCCCGACGGCGTCGCGCGTATCGTCGTCCGCGCCCTCGACCGCGGCGCGCCGGTGGTCTACGCCCCGCCCATCTGGCGCTGGGTCATGCTCCCCATCCGCCTCCTCCCGCGCGCCGTCATGCGCCGAGTCCGCTTCTAGCGCGGACCGTCGCTTCCGTGGTGGGCTCACGCTTTCGCATCGGAGTAGAATGAACGGCAATGCCCGACACGGTCAGAGTTCGCTTTGCTCCCAGCCCCACCGGCTCCTTCCACGTGGGCGGCGCCCGGACCGCACTGTTCAACTGGGCGTTCGCGCGTCACCACAAGGGCGTGTTCATCCTCCGCATCGAGGACACGGACCGCTCGCGCTCCACCGCCGAGCACATCGACCAGATCGTGGCGGCCATGCGCTGGCTCGGGCTCGACTGGGACGAGGGACCGCCGGCGCCCAGCTACCGCCAGACCGAGCGCTTCGACATCTATCGCGCGCACGCCGAGCGCCTGCTCGCGGAGGGGCGCGCCTACCGGTGTCGCTGCACTCCGGAGACACTGGACGCCCTGCGGGAGGCCGCCCGCGCCCGCAAGGAGCAGTTCCGCTATCCCGGCACCTGTCGTGACGCCGACGTGCCCGCCTCGGAGCCCCACGCTCTCCGCCTCCGGGTGCCGCCGGACGGCCAGACCACGGTGGAGGACACGATCCTCGGCCGCGTCGCCTTCGACAACACCGTCCTCGACGACTGGATCCTCGTGCGCACGGACGGCACGCCCACCTACAACTTCTGCGTGGTGGTCGACGACGTGACCATGAAGATCACCCACGTCATCCGCGGCAACGACCACCTCAGCAACACGCCGAAGCAGATCGCCTGCTACGAGGCGCTCGGCTACGCCACGCCCGTCTTCGCCCACATCCCCATGATCCTCGCCCCCGACCGGAGCAAGATGTCCAAGCGCCACGGCGCTACCACCGTGGAGGAATTCCGCGACCAGGGCATCCTTCCCGGCACCCTCGTGAACTACCTGGCCCGCCTCGGCTGGTCGCACGGCGACCAGGAGATCTTCACGCCCGCAGAGATCGTGGAGCGCTTCGACCTCGCGCACGTGGGCAAGGCCGGCGCCATCTTCGATCGGGAGAAGCTCCTGTGGCTCTCCCTCGAATGGATCAAGGCCTCGCCGCCCGAGCAGCTCGCCGCCCTCCTGCCGCCCTTCCTCGAGCGCGCGGGCTATCCGGCGACCATGGACGCGGAGCGCCTCGCGCGCATCGCCCAGACCCTCCAGGAGCGTTCGCACACGCTGGTCGAGATGACGGAGCAGGCCGCCTTCTACTTCCAGGCTCCCGCGAGCTACGATCCGCAGGCCACCGCGAAGTTCTGGGGCCCGGAGGCCGCCTCCCGCTACGCGGCCCTCATCAAGCGTATCGAGGTCCAGGACGCCTTCGATGCCGAGAGCCTGGAGGGTCTCTATCGTGGGCTCACCGCGGAGATGGGGCTCAAGCTCGTCGATCTCGCGCAGCTCACGCGCATCGCGCTCACCGGCAAGGCGGCGAGCCCACCGATCTTCCAGGTGGCGGCCATCCTCGGCAAGCCCGAGACCATCGCGCGTCTGAAGGCAGCGGATCGGGCCGCCTCGGGCCCGCGATGAGCCGCCTCCTCCTCGCTCGCCCCGGCAGTCTGAAGGCGGTGCATCGGGCCGCCTCGGGCCCGCGATGAGCCGCCTCCTCCTCGCTCGCCACGGCCAGTCCCTGTCCAACGCCGTGCGCCGCTTCCAGGGTCTCCAGGACGTGGCGCTCTCCGAGCTCGGCCTCCGCCAAGCCGCCGCGCTCGGCCAGGCCCTCCGCCGGCGCCGAGTCGTCGCCGTCTACACGAGCCCGCTCGCGCGCGCGCGCCGCACGGCGGAAATCGCCGCGGAAGGTCTGGGGCTCGCCGTGACGCCGGTCGACGATCTCCGCGAGCTGTCCTTGGGCGAGTGGGAAGGGCAGACCGTGGACGAGATCAGCGCGCGCCCCGGCAATCCGTACACCCAGTGGATGCGCGACCCCGTCGCCTACCTGCCGCCGGGCGGCGAGCCGCTCAGCGACGTCCAGGCCCGCGTGGTGCGCGTCATGGAGGCCATCGCCGCCGCGCATCCCAACGGCCAGGAAGCCCTCGTGGTCTGCCACGGCGGCGTCATCAGCGCGTATCTCGCCCACTGCCTCGGGCTGCCCCTCTCGTCGATCTGGCGGCTCACCCTGTCCAACGGCTCGCTCACGGAGATCTCGCCGCCCCGGGTGCGCTCCGTCAACAGCACCCGGCACCTGGCCGGCCTCGCCGCGGGCGGGCCGCTCGCGCCCTCGAGGTTCGGCGTCTAGCCATGGTCCTCCTCGGTCTCTTCGGCGGCCTCGCCCTGCTCCTGTACGGTATGCAGCTGTGCGGCGAGGGGCTCCAGCGCGCGGCGGGCGGTCATCTCCGCCATCTCCTCACGAGCATGACGCGCAATCGCCTCACCGCGGTCTGCTCGGGCGCGCTCGTCACCACCCTCATCCAGTCCTCGTCGGCGACCACGCTGATGCTGATCGGCTTCGTGTCCGCCGGCCTCCTCACCTTCCGCCAGTCCCTGGGCGTGATCCTGGGCGCGGACATCGGCACCACCTTCACCGTGCAGATCCTCGCCTTCAAGGTGCAGGAGCTGGCCCTCCTCCTCGTCGGGGTGGGCTTCGCCCTGACCTTCTTCGCTCGGCGCGGCCTCGCCAAGAGCCTGGGCCAGGTCGTGCTCGGCTTCGGCCTCGTCTTCCTGGGCATGCGCGTCATGTCAGAGGCGCTCGCTCCGGTGGCCGACAGCTCGCTCGCCCGTCAGGTGCTGGCGGCCCTGTCGAGCAACGCGGCCCTGGGCCTTCTCGTGGGCGCCATCTTCAGCGCGGGCATGGCCTCCTCCGTCGCCACCATCGGCCTCATGCTCTCCCTCGCTCAGCAGGGGCTCCTGCCCCTCGACGGCGCCATTCCCGTGGTCCTCGGCGCCAACATCGGCACCTGCGCCACCGCGCTCGCGGCGAGCCTCCGCTCCACCGCGGATGCGCGCCGGGTGGCGGTGGCGCACATCGCCTTCAAGGTGCTGGGCGTGGCGTTGGCGCTGCCGTTCCTCCACCAGCTCACCGCCTTCATCGCGGGGACGGCGCAGGAGCCCGCGCGCCAGGTCGCCAACGCGCACACCCTCTTCAACGTGGGAATCAGCGCGGTGTTCCTGCCGTTTGCGCCCCTGGCCGCGCGCGCCATCGCCGCCGCAGTGCCCGAGGAGATCAAGAGCGGCGACAACCCCTTCAAGACGCGCTATCTCGACGACCGGTACCTGGATCAGCCGTCGCTCGCCCTCGGCCAGGCCACCCGCGAAGCGCTCCGCATGGGCGACGTGGCGCAGGGTATGCTGCGGGATGCCATGACGGCTCTCCGCACCGACAACCAGGAGCTTCTCGAGGACGTGGAGCGGCGGGACGACCAGCTCGACTACCTGGAGCGCGAGATCAAGCTCTTCCTTTCGCGCCTGGGACAGGAGACCATGTCCCCCGAGCTGAACCGCAAGGAGATCGCGCTGATCTCCTTCATCGGCAACCTCGAGAACATCGGCGACATCGTGGACAAGAACTTGATGGAGCTGGCGCGCAAGAAGCTCTACCAGGGCCGCCGCTTCTCGGAGGCGGGTGAGGCGGAGCTCCTGGAGTTCCACGGCATGGTCTCGAAGAACCTCGAGCGCGCCATCGCGGGCTTCGCGGCTAACGACCGCAGCCTGGCCCAGGAGGTGCTGGACCAGCGCCCGGCCATCCGCCAGCGCGAGCGCGAGCTGCGCACCTCCCACCTGGCGCGGCTGCGCCAGGGGCTCGCGGAATCGCTGGAGACCTCCGAGATCCATCTCGACGTGCTGACCAATCTCAAGCGCATCTCGTCACACATCTCCCAGCTCGTCTTCCCGATCCTCGAGGAAGACGCCTGAGGTTCGCGTCATGCCATCGCGTCTCCGCATCCTCGTGGTAGCTTCCGAGGCCTCGCCCTTCGCCAAGACGGGCGGGCTGGGCGACGTCACGGGCGCGCTGCCCCGGGCTCTGCGTGCCCTGGGGCACGACGTCCGCATCTTCATGCCGCGGCACCGCGGCGTCGAACAACACACCCCGGAGATCCGGACGGTGGTGCCGCGCCTCGCCGTGCCCCTCGGCGATCGCGTGGTCGAGGGGGCGCTCCAGGAGACGGAGGGGCCTGCGGGCGTCCCCGTGTACTTCCTCGCCCAGGAGCAGTACTTCGATCGCGACGGGCTCTACGGCACCGCGGACGGCGACTACTGGGACAACTGCGAGCGCTTCGTGTTCTTCTGCCGGGGCGCCCTCGAGTCCCTGGTCGCGCTCGCGGACACCTGGCGGCCCCAGCTCCTCCACGTCAACGACTGGCAGACGGGGCTCATTCCTGTCTACCTCAAGACGCTCTACCGCGACCATCGCGTGCTGGGCTCCCTCGACACCCTGCTCACCATCCACAACCTCGCCTATCAGGGCGTGTTCTGGCACTACGACATGGCCATGACGGGGCTCGGGTGGGATCTCTTCACCCCGGCGGGCATCGAGTTCTACGGCAAGATCAACTTCCTCAAGGGCGGCCTCGTGTTCTCGGACCTGCTCACCACGGTGAGCCGTACCTACGCGGAGGAAATCCGCACGCCCGAGTTCGGCAACGGCCTCGACGGCGTCCTCGAGGAGCGGGCCGCCGATCTCTACGGGGTGATCAACGGCATCGACTACGAGCAGTGGAATCCCGCCAAGGATGCGGCGCTGACCCGCCCGTACACCGCCGACGAGCCCGAGGGCAAGGCGGCCTGTCGCGAGGCCCTGCGCCGCGAGCTCGGCCTCGAGGACACGCGCGGGCCCATCGTGGCCATGATCACGCGCCTCGCCGGCCAGAAGGGACTCGACCTTGCCCTGGCCGGCCTGCCCGGCATGCTCGAGGCCGGCTGCCAGGTCGCGCTGCTCGGCTCCGGGGAAGCGCATCTCGAAGAGGCGTGGACGCGGGCAGCCGCCGAGCACCCCGGCCGCGTCGCCGTGCGCCTGGACTACGACACCGCGCTCGGGAACCGCATCTACAGTGGCGCCGACTGCTTCCTCATGCCCTCGCGCTACGAGCCCTGCGGCCTGGGCCAGCTCATCGCCCTCCGCTACGGTGCGGTGCCCATCGTGCGGCGCACGGGCGGGCTCGCCGACACCGTGACGGAGTTCGATCCCGCGCGCCGCGCGGGCACCGGTTTCCTCTTCGACGCCTTCGGCGTCGAGGCCATGCTGGAGGCGATCCAGCGCGCGGTGAGCACCTTCCGGCGGCCCGAGCAGTGGAGCGCGCTCGTCCGCAACGGGATGACGGAAGATTTCTCGTGGGACGCCTCGGCCCGCGAGTACGCTCTCCTCTACAAGAAGGCGCTCCGTCCCGCCGCCCCCCGGCCTTCACGGAGGTCTCGATGAAGAAGATCGAAGCGATCATCAAGCCGTTCAAGCTGGACGACGTCAAGGAGGCGCTGACGGAGCTCGGCATCATCGGCATGACGGTGACCGAAGTGCGGGGCTTCGGGCGTCAGAAGGGGCACACCGAGCTGTATCGCGGCTCGGAGTACACCATCGATTTCCTCCCCAAGGTTAAGGTGGAGCTGGTGGTGCCCGACACGCTCGTGGAGAAGGTGGTGGCCACGGTGGCGGCGGCGGCCCGCACCGGCTCCATCGGCGATGGGAAGGTCTTCGTGCTCCCCATGGGAGAGGCCATCCGCATCCGCACCGGAGAGAAGGGCGAAGCCGCCATCTGACGCCGCCGTCGCCCGCCGCCGTCGCCGCCATGGCTGATCTCCTCGCCGCGTCTCCCCGCGATCGCGCCGCGCTGGCGGAGCTCAAGCGCCGCGGTTTCACCGAGCCCGCGCGTGCCCTCGCCAACCTGCACGCGATGACGCCCGAGCCCCGCGACGCCGAGCTGCTCGCCCCGCTCCTGCCCCGTCTCCTCCTCGAGATGTCGGCGGCGCCCGATCCCGACATGGCACTGAACAATCTCGAGCGCCTGGCCGCCCAGGGCGATCGCCCCGCGCTCTTCCGTCTTCTCGCCGGCCACCCGGGCGCGCTGCATCTCGTCGCGCGACTCGGCGGCACGAGCCAGTTCCTCGCCGACACCCTGCGTCGGCGTCCCACCTTGCTCTCGTGGCTCCTGGAGCCCGGCACCATGCGGCAGTGGCTCGGGGACGAGCTCGCCGCCGATCTCGAGCAAAGTGCGCACACGTTCGACCGCGCCGAGGGGCGCTGGAACGCGCTGCGGCGCTTCAAGTACCGCCAGCTTCTCCGCATCGGGAGCCGCGACATCCTGGGTGACGCAGATCTCACGGTGACCACGGAGGAGCTCTCCCGCATGGCCGACGTGTGCCTGGCCGCGGCCTGGCGCTGGACGGAGGAGGAGCTGCGCCGCCGCTATGGAGAGCCGCGCGCGGCCGACGGGGCGCCCACGGGCTTCGCGGTCATCGGCATGGGCAAGCTCGGGGGTGACGAGCTCAACTACTCCTCGGACATCGACCTCGTGTTCGTCTACGGCGACGACGGCGACACCTCGGGAGGCGAGGAGAGCTCGATCGCCAACGGGGACTACTTCGCGGCGGGGGCGCGCACCCTCGTGGAGGCCCTGGAGTCGGTGACGGACGAGGGCTACGCTTTCCGCGTGGATCTGCGCCTCCGCCCCGAAGGACGCATGGGCGGCGTCGTGCTGTCGCTCTCGGGCTACCGCGCCTATCTCGAGGAGCGCGCGGAACTCTGGGAGCGCCAGGCCCTGATCAAGGCGCGCTTCTGCGCGGGCGACGCGGAGGTGGCCGCGCGCTTCTTCGATCTCGTGCGCCCCTTCGTCTTCCGGCCTGGGGTCGATCCCGAGATCGTGGCGGAGGTGCGGGAGATGAAGGCGCAGATCGACAAGTCGCTGCGCGCCAAGGGCGTCCAGCGTCGCCACGTCAAGCTCGGGGTGGGGGGCATCCGCGAGGTGGAGTTCCTCGTGCAGGCGCTCCAGCTCCTCTACTCCGGCGACGACCCCTGGCTCCGCGAGCGCAATAGCCTGCGCGCCATCTTTCGCCTCACCGAGCGTGGTTACCTGCCGCAGTCGCTCGGGCGCTTCCTCGGCGACGCCCTCGTCTTCCTCCGCACGGTGGAGCACCGGCTGCAGATCGTGGATGAGTTCCAGACCCACACCCTGCCCGACGAGGCGGCGGCCCTGGGGCGGCTCGCGCGGCGGCTCGGCTCGACCCTGCCGCCGGTGGAGGCGCGCCGTCGCTTCGAGGCCGAGTATCGCCGCGTCACCCAGGGTGTGCATCACGCCTTCGCCGACTTCTTCGCGGCGCCTCCGGAAGCCCGCGCGCCCGCCCCGCGCATCCCCACCTACACCGCGCTCAAGGCCACCGGCTTCACCGATCCCGACCGCGCGCGCCAGAATCTCCGCCTCGTCCTCGAAGGCCGTCCGCTGGTGCCCTACGCCGAGCCCATGCGTCGCGCGCTGCCCGCCATGTTCCCCGTGCTCCTGGAGGCCCTCTGGCAAAGCCCGGATCCCGACGAGGCGCTCAACCAGTTCGAGCGCTTCCTGGCCGCGGCCGGCCCGCGCACCGCCTATCTCGAGCTCCTCGCCGAGCGCCCGGACCTCCTCGTAAACCTCGTCAAGCTGTGCGCGCGCGGCGAGCTCCTGACCCAACTCCTCGTGACGCAGCCCGAGCTCTTGAACGGGCTCGCCGATCCCTCGACGTTCGCCTCGCCGCGGCGACGGCGTCAGTTCAAGGAGCTGCTCGCCCCCGCCCTCGCTCCTCGGCTGGGCCTCTCCGAGCGCATGGATCGGCTCCGTCGGCTCAAGCAGGCGGAGGAGCTGGCCGTGACCTGGCGCATGCTCCTGGACGTGACCGATCCGGAGCGCTTCTCCCGCGAGATGACGGAGCTGGCGGAGGCGGCGCTGAGCGCGGCCTGGCTTCTCGCCCTGGACGAGACGGCCGCCGCTCTCGGCGTGCCCCGGCGCCCCACGGGCGAGCTCGTCGACGCGTGCATCGTCGGCCTGGGGAAGTTCGGCGGTCGCGAGCTCTCCACGGGCTCCGATCTCGATCTCTTCGTCGTCTACGCGGGTCCGGGCGAGACCGACGGAGCCGAGCGCGTGGAGGCCCATGTGTTCTACGATCGGGCGGTGGAGACGCTCTCGTCCATCCTGGGCGACGTGACGGCTGCCGGAGTCGTGGTGCCGGTGGATCTCCGCCTGCGTCCCGGCTCCAAGGGGAGCGGCTTTGCCTCGAGCCTCGACGCGCTCGGCCAGTACTACCGAGAGTGGGCGGATCCGTGGGAGCGCCAGACGCTGACCCGCGCCCGTCTCGTGGGCGGCGATCCTCGGCTGGGCCGGGCGGTGCGGCGCGAGATCCGCGCGCTCGTGTATGGTGCGGAGGCGGCGCCGCCCGACCTCAAGGAGATGCGTGAGCTGCGCGGGCGGATGCAGAAGGAGCTCGGCAAGGAGACGCTCGGCCGGCTGCACGTCAAGTTCGGGCGAGGAGGGTTGGTCGACGTGGAGTTCATTACCCAGGCGATCCAGATGACACAGGGGCGGCGGCATCCCGCCATCCGAAGCCCGCACACCGTGACCGCGCTCCGGGAGATCGGGCGGGCGGGCCTGTTGCCCCCGGGGGAGGCGGACACGCTGGCCGGACACTACCGCTTCCTTCGCCGCGTCTCCGCCGACCTCCGGCTCTTCGGGGCCCGGCCCACCGACACCCTCGATCTGGCCGGCCCCATTCCCGCGCGCCTCGCCAAGAGCCTCGACTATCCATCACGCAAGGAGTTCCTCGACGACTACCGGCGCCGCACCTCATGGGTGCGCGCGCTGTACGATCGGGTGGTGCCGGCATGAGCACGCGATTCTTCATCGTGGACGGCCCGGGCTTCCTCTATCGCGCCTACCACGCGCTGCCGTACCTCTCCAACTCCAAGGGGCAGGCGACACACGCGGTGCGCGGCGTGTCGACCATGCTCCTCAAGCTCCTCCGCGAGGAGACTCCCGCCTACGTGGCAGTGGCCTGGGATCCGCCGGGGCCGACCTTCCGCGAGGAGAAGCTGCCCTCCTACAAGGAGACGCGTCCCGGCATGCCGGACGATCTCCGCAGCCAGATCGTCCTCGTCAAGCGCGTCTTTGAGGCGCTCCGGCTCCCTCTCCTCGAGGTGCCCGGCTTCGAGGCGGACGACGTGCTCGGCACCCTCGTGGCGCGGATGGAGAAGGAGCCGCTGGAGACGGTGCTGGTGACCGCGGACAAGGACATGCTCCAGCTCGTCGGCCCGCGCGTGCGCGTGCTCTCGACGAACATCCGCGGGGAGCCCATCTGGTTCGACGAGGAGGCGGTCACCGCCAAGTGGGGAGTGGGGCCGAAGCAGATCCCCGATCTCCTCGCCCTCATGGGGGACAGCATCGACAACATCCCCGGAGTGCCCGGAGTAGGCGAGAAGACCGCGGTCAAGCTCATCTCGCAGTTCGGCAGCGTGGAGCGCCTCTACGAGAACCTCACCCTGGTCCAGGGCAAGCTGCGGGAGACCCTGGCCGCGCATCGCGACCAGGCCTTTCTCTCTCGCGAGCTCGCCACGGTGAGCACGCGCGTGCCGATAGCAGAAGACCTCGAGGCGTTCAAGCGCCAGGAGCCCGACTGGGAGCGGCTTCGCACCCTCTGGAAGGAGCTCGAGTTCGAGACGCTCCTCCGACAGCTTCCTGCGCCGGAAGCGCCGGCCGTGGTCGCGGAGGCGCTGCCCACCCTCGAAGGTCCCGAGGCGTTCCAGCAGTGGCTCGCCCGGGTGCCGGCGGGCGACCCCGTGGCGGTGGACTGGGCGGGAGATGGCGGGCCGCCGGATCCGGCCCTGACCTTGATCGGCGTCTATCATCCCGCGGCGGGCGCTGCCGTCCTCACTCTGGAGAAGACCGCGCCCGATTTCGGCGGACGTCGCCTCGTCGGCCACGACGTCAAGCCGCTCATCGAGTGGTGGATGGCGCGCGGCACACCGCCAGCCTTCGACGACACGGCGGTCGGCGCCTACCTTCTCAATCCCGCGCGCACCAGCTACCGGCTCGCAGACACGAGCGCGGAGCTGCTGGGCGTGGGGCCCGGCCTCGCCGCGGCGGGCAGCCGGGCGCAAACGGTCTGGCAGCTCTGGGAGATGATGCCGCGCGCCCTCGACGAGGCGAACCTCCACGCGCTCTACGTCGATCTCGAGCAGCCGCTGGTGCCGGTGCTCGCCGCCATGGAGCGCCACGGCATCCGCGTGGATCCGGATCGTCTCGCCGACTTCTCCAAGGAGCTCGACCTCACCCTGGATCGGCTCACCCGCGAGATCTGCGCGCTGGCCGGCGAGGAGTTCAACATCGGCTCCCCCAAGCAGATGGCGCGCATCCTCTTCGAGAAGCTCAAGCTCCCGCCGATCAAGAAGACCAAGACGGGTTACTCCACCGACGCCGACGTGCTCGAGCAGCTCGCCCTTTCCCACGAGCTGCCCGCCAAGATCATCGAGCACCGCACCATCGCCAAGCTCAAGTCCACCTACGCCGACGCCCTGCCCTTGCTCATCAATCCCGCCACCCAGCGCATCCACACCTCGTTCAACCAGCTCGTGGCGGCCACGGGCCGACTGTCCTCGTCGGCGCCGAACCTCCAGAACATTCCCATCCGTACCGAGCTGGGCCGGCGCATCCGCGCCGCTTTCGTGCCCGAGCTCGGCTGGCGCTTCGTGGCCGCGGACTACTCGCAGATCGAGCTGCGCATCCTCGCCCACGTCTCAGGGGAGGAGAGCCTCGTCGCCGCCTTCCGAGCCGGCGAAGACATCCACCGCCGCACGGCCGCCGAGGTCTTCGGAGTGGAGCTGGCCGCCGTCACCTCCGAGCAGCGCGACGTGGCCAAGACCACCAACTTCTCCATCATCTACGGGGTCACCGCCTTCGGTCTCTCCCGGGGCCTCTCCATCAGCCAGAAGCAGGCGCAGGAGTTCCTCGACCGCTTCTTCGAGCGCCACCCGAAGG
>JBKOVG010000414.1:0-14326 GCA_046723845.1 Candidatus Methylomirabilota bacterium
TGAGTGGCGGCGGGCGCTCCCGCGCCGCGCCGGCGGTGACGCCGGCCGCCTCGCCGCGATCGTCGGCCGCGTCGCTGGCCACCACCGGGCCCGGCTGCCGCTGGCGCCGCCATCTGACCCGAGGGGGAGGCCTCGTTTCCAGGCCCCACGCTCAGGTCCTCGGCCGGGTCGATCGGCCACACCACCTGCTCGACGGGGCGGTCGATCGTCATGCCGAACTCCTCTGGCTGCTCGTGCTCTCCGTGCTCCTTCGCGGCCGCTCCGGCGCCCTCCGTCAGGGTGATGGCGCCCGATCGGCTCACCGTGAGCTCCTTGATGCGGCGGAGACGGGTGATAAGGCGAGGAGAGCCCGGTGGGCGGCTGAAGCCGCGCGACTTGAGGGCATTGGCGAGCGTGTCGATCGTGACCACGCGGCCGCCCGCGGTGTGGATGAGGTCCTGCACGATGGTGACGAGCTCGTCGTGAGGCGCGGTGTGCGGCTCTTCCGCCGCCGGGGCCCGCACGATGTGCGGCCGGGGCGGGGAAGCGGGCGCCTCGGGCGCCGTCTCCGGCCGGGAAGGTGCATGGCGACCACGCCAGCCGCCGCGGCCGCGCCGCCGGGAGTGACGCCGGCCGTCCCCCGCGGCCTGGGCCGGCTCGCGCTCGGCCGTTTCGACAACGCGGGAGGTCTCGCCCGTGATGCCGCGGAAGGAGAGACGGCGGAAGGTGATGCCGAGGCTCGCCGACACGTCACCGACGGCGTCGAAGGCGCGATCGTCGGAGACCACCTCGATCATGTCGCCCGGCCGCGCGGAGGCGAGCCACACGCCGGCGGCGACGGCGATGCGCAGGTCGCTCCAGTCGCGCACGCCCACCGAGGGGGCGCTGTGCACGAGATGGGCGCCGTGGCGCGCGAGGAGGCGGGCGGTGTCGTGGCCGATCACCCGCCAGTTGCCCACCGCCACGAAGTCCGTGCGCCGGTCACTCCGGTCGACGGAGAGGTGCTCGATGACGCGCGCGATGTGGGCGGCCCGGCTCGTGTTCTCCACGTCGAAGAAGATGGCGCGCCGGGCCGAGGGATGCGGGCGCTCCGGGGCGGGGGACACGCGCTGCGCGAAGGTGGGCTCCACGTGCACGGTACCGACGTCCGCGGGGAGCGGCATCTCGACGACCTCAGCCAGCACGTCGTCGGGCGGGGAGGACTCGGGTCGCGGTGTCTTGCGGACTCGCGGCACGGGCGTCCTGGCGACGCTCTCGCGACGCTTTGTTGGCTTCTTCCTAGGGGGCACGCTGGTCCTCCATCGTCTGGCGGGGTCTCGTCATCGGTGATTGAGGCATGGTATACCGCGCCGTGCGCTCATGGCGCATGATTGTAGCCGAGGAGGGCTCATGGCTCATCCATTGTTCCTGTACGGCACGGCGTGGAAGGAGGAGCGGACGGCGCCGTTGACTCAGCTGGCCGTCGAGGCGGGGTTCCGCGGCATCGACACCGCCAATCAGCGGCGTCATTATTTCGAGCAGGCGGTGGGCGACGCCCTCGAGGCGATCTATCGCGAGGGCAAGCTGCAGCGCGAGGATCTGTTCCTCCAGACCAAGTTCACCTACGCGGGCGGCCAGGACCACCGTCTGCCCTACGATCCCCGGGCGGACTACCGGACCCAGGTGCGCCAGTCCTTCGCCTCGTCCTTGGAGCATCTCCGCACCGACTACCTCGACTCCTACGTCCTGCACGGCCCCTCGCTCGGCCGTGGGCTGAGCGAGGCCGACCTCGCGGTGTGGAAGGAGATGGAAGCGCTCTGCCGGGCCGGGAAGACGCGGGTCATCGGCGTCAGCAACGTGAGCCTGGGCCAGCTGCACCTGCTCGCCGAGTCTGCGGAGATCATGCCCCGCTTCGTGCAGAACCGCTGCTTCGTCGCCAATCACTGGGACCGTGACGTGCGCCGGTACTGCGCCGAGCGCGACATCGTCTATCAGGGCTTCTCCCTCCTCACTGCCAACGTGCACGCGCTGGGCGGACCTGGGATGGTCAGCATGGCCCGGCGCCACGGCAAGACCATCGCCCAGCTCGTCTTCCGCTTCGCCCAACAGGTGGGGATGCTGCCGCTCACGGGTACCACCGATCCCCGGCACATGCGGGAGGACATGGCCAGCTCGACCTTCGACCTCACCGAGGACGAGCTGCGACAGATCGAGGCAGTGGGGGCGCAATGAGCCGGGATCAGGCCCGCCTGCTCTCAAGCTCGGCCCAGCGGTCATAGAGGCGGGCGACTTCGGCCCGGGCCTGCTCCAGCGCGGCATAGCACTGCTGCAGCTCGACAGGGTCGGAGGCGATGGCGGGATCCTCCGCCGCCGCGCGGCAGGTCTCGGCCGCCGTCTCCGCCGCCACGATGGCCTCTTCGATACCCTCCCACTCGCGCTGCTCCAGGTAGCCGAGTCGCTTCGGCCGGGGGCGCTCCTGCGCCGCCGGCGCCGCCGCCCGGGCCCGGCGAGCCGCCACGGCCTCGTCGCGCCTCGCTTCCCATTGGGCGTAGTCGGCAAAGGCCTGGGCGCCGCCCTCGCCGTCCAGGGCGAGGATGGTGGTCGAGACGCGATCGAGCATGAGCCGATCGTGGGTGACGAGGACCAGGGCGCCCTCGAACTCCGCCAGGCTCTCCTCCAGGACCTCGAGGGTCGGGATGTCGAGGTCGTTGGTCGGCTCGTCCAGGACGAGGACCTCCGCGGGGTCGCACATGGCGCGCGCGATTAGGATGCGCGCCTGCTCGCCGCCGGAGAGCCGGCCCACCGGGATTTCCAGCTGCTCCGGGCGGAAGAGGAAGCGCTTCGCCCACGAGGCCACGTGCACGCTCCGTCCCTGGAAGGTGACGCGGTCGCCCTCGGGGGCGAGGGCGCGGCGCAGCGACTGCTGCGGATCGAGCCCGGCGCGATGCTGCTCGAACCGCACGAGGCGCAGGCCCTCGGCGCGCACGATCTCGCCCGCGTCGGGCGCCAGCGCGCCGGCGAGCAGGTCGAGCACGGTGGTCTTGCCGCTGCCGTTCGGGCCCATCAGGCCCAGGCGGAGGCCGGGAGTGAGGACCAGATTCAGATCACGCACGATGGGACGGCCGCCGAGGGACTTCGCCACGCCGCGCGCGACGAGCAGGCGGCGGGTGCGGCGCTCCGAGGCGGCGAACTCGATGCCCGCGGCCGGGGAGACGGAGCGGGCGCGCATCTCCCGCAGCTCGGCCATGAGCCGTTCCGCCTCCTTGATGCGGCCCCTGGCCTTGGTGGAGCGGGCCTTGGCGCCGCGCCGCAGCCACTCGATCTCCCGGCGCACCGTGTTGGCAAGCGACTCCTCGTAGGCGGCCTGCCCCCGCAGGACATCGTCGCGGTGCGCGAGAAACTCGGTGTACGTTCCCTCGCTCTGGAAGAGGCCGCCGGGATAGGCCCGGCCGAGCTCGAGGACGCGCGAGGACATGCGCTCGAGGAAGTAGCGGTCGTGGCTCACGAAGAGCGCCGCGCGCGCCCGCTCCGCGAGCAGCTCCTCGAGCCAGAGGATGCCCTCCACGTCGAGATGGTTGGTCGGCTCGTCCAGGAGGAGCACGTCGGGCTCGGCGGCGAGCACGCAGGCGATGGCCAGGCGCTTCCGCCAGCCGCCGGAGAGCGAGTCGACCGCCGCGTGTCCGTCCGGGAAGCCGCCTCGACCGAGCGCGAGCGCCACGCGGGCGGGGCGGGCATCGTCATCCACTCCGGCCAACGCTGCGGCCACGGTCTCCTCGACGGTGAGCCCCGACGGGAGCGCGGGATCCTGAGCCACATAGCCCAGGCGGACCCCGCCGCGGACAGAGCGCGTGCCGTGGTCGGGCGATTCAAGACCGGCGATGATCCTGAGGAGGGTGGACTTGCCCGAGCCGTTGGGTCCGACGAGGCCGACCTGGTCTCCCTCGAAGAGGCCGAACGACAGCTCTTCGAAGAGAGACCGGGTCCCGTAGGCCTTCCTGACCACGTCACAGCTCAGAAGGAGCGAGCGGCTCATCGAGGCTACTTCTTCTTCTTCGGCTTTTTCTTTTCCTTTCGCATGCCCATGCCCTTGGCCACGTGCTCACCCCCCTTCCCACCGCGAGGATCGTCGACGTCGGTCATCATGGAGCAAGCGTTTCGGGAAAGCAAACAGAACGGCGCTCCCGGGACCTTGGCCGTGCGTAATCTCCTTTGGTATCATGCCGACAGCGCGTAGCGCTCGCAGTGGACGAGAGCCTCGAGGAGCTGGTGGCCATGCGTGGTGCGTCTCACCCAGTAGAATCCGTCGCGCCGGCGGCGATCGATCTCGTCGGCCGGGTCGCCGCCACGCCTCTCGAGACGGCGCCCTTCGATCATGTCTATCTGGAGAAGCTCTTCTCGCCCGGAGAGTACCGTCGGCTCCTCGATCACCTGCCGGAGACGCGCCGGTATCGCGAGCTGACCCACCGGGAGGCTATGCGGTCAGACGGCACCAGCGCGCGCCGCAAGTTCTACCTCCTGCCCGAGCACATCATGTGGCTGCCCAAGGAGCAGCGCGCGTACTGGCGCCGGCTCTCGCGGCTACTCCGCTCGCGGGAGCTGCAGGACGCCTTCAAGGCCAAGTTCCGCACCGCCCTCGAGGGGCGCTTCGGCCGGAGCATCGACGAGCTCTCGTTCTATCCCGTGCCCATGCTCCTCCGCGACCTCGGCGGCTACCGCATCGGCATCCACGGGGACGCGCTGCGCAAAGCGATCACCGTGCAGTTCTACCTGCCGCAGGACGAGTCGCAGGCGCACATGGGCACCGTCTTCCACGAGGGACGGACCGGGGAGGCGGCCCTGCGCACCAAGCGGCTCGGGTTCGTGCCCGCGGCCGGCTATGCCTTCCCGGTGATCCGTCACCAGAGCTGGCACAGCGTGCCGCAGACCTCCGACGCCGACGGAGAGCGCAACTCCCTGATGCTGACCTACCACGTGCAGCAGGGCCCGCTCGCCTGGCTCGCCCAGCGGATCCACCGGCTGGCCGTGTTCATCGGGTACGGCCTGCGCAAGTGACGGCGGCGGGGCGATGCTGACCCGCATCGACCACGTGATGATCTGCCCGCCGCGCCTCGACGAGGGTATCGAGGCCTTCCGACGCCTCGGCTTCGATATCTATCCGGGCGGGGTGAGCAGCAGCCGGGGAACGCACAACGCCATCGCCTTCCACGGCGACGACTACCTCGAGCTCGCCAGCGTGAGCGATCGCGCCGCCTATCTGGCGGCCAGCCCCGAGGGCGGTCTCGTCGACTTCCTGGACCGGGGCGGGGGATTCCGCTTTGTCATCGTGCAGAGCGACGATCTCGCCGCCGACGTGCGTGCGATGCGAGAACGCGGGGTCGAGGTGAGCGATCCTACGGATGGCTCGCGGCAGACTCCCGCCGGGCAGCAGCTCGCCTGGAAGCTCGCCGTTTTGGGACCACGCGATCCCTTGCCTCTACTCATCATCCAGCACCTGACGCCGCTCGCCGAGCGCCGCGCCCAGGTGCCACGAGCGGGGCAACATCCGAACGGCGTCCTCCGCACGGACCGCGTGTACATTGCCGTGCTCGACCTCGCGCAGGCGGCGCCGGACTACAGCCGCGTGCTCGGAATGCCTGCCCCGCCGGTGCAGCGCGGCGCCGTGATCAAGGCGGACATGGCAGTCTTCGATCTCGGGCCGACGGGCCTGACGGTGGCCCAGCCCGCCGAGCCCGGCCCCGCCGCAGAGGCCCTCTCGCGGCGCGGACCCGGGCCCTTCCAGGTGCTGTACCGGACGCGCAGCATGGACGCCGCCGCCCGCTGGATGGCCGATCACGGCGTCCCGCCTCCGGCTCGCGGCGTGCGCAACACGGGCGAGCAGGCGATGCTCGTGAGCCCGGAGCACGCCTGCGGCGCCTACATCGGCTTCGTGGGGCCGGCTTAGGCCGACCATGCGCGCTCGGGTGCTCGCGTTGGCGCTGGTGGCCGTCGCGCTTGCCCTGGCTGCTCTCACTCCGCCCGCGGAGGCGCAGCGCGGTCTCGGCCGGGGCCGGAATCGCCAGCCCGATGCGCCGGCCAACCAGCAGCGCCAGGGCGGCGACCAGGCCCAGCCCAGCGAGAACCAGAAGCCCCAAGAAGAGCTCGGGCCCGGCGAGTACGCGTTCGGCGGCCTGCAGGTGCTCGATGCGATCAACCGTGGAGAGGGCCCCCAGGCCCTCGCCTACTACGAGAAGGCGGCGCAGGAGGCAGAGCAGCAGGGGAACACGCTCCGCGCCGCCCGCGCCCTCGTGGCCGCCACCACCGCCGCCCTCCGTCTCGGCCGCTACCAGAAGGCAATCTGGGCGGGTACTCGCGCGCTCGAGCTCTACAAGAACGCCCAGGAGCCGTCGCCGTCCGACCTGATGGCGTGGGCCTCGGTGCATGCCCAGCTCGGCGCGGCCTATCGCAACGTGGGCGACCTGAGCCGGGCGACCCAGGTCCTCGAGGAAGGTCTCCAGTTCGCGAACACGCGCCTCACCGGCCGGCGCGAGGGGCAGGTCCAAGGGTACCTGCTCAACAACCTCGCCATGGTCGCCTACGCGCAGCGTGACTACCAGACGGCGCTCGCCCGCAACACGCAGGCCTCCCAGTATTTCCAGGAGTGGGAGGCGACGATGGGGCGGCGAGCCTCCGAGGGCCTGCGCACGAACATCCACCGCTGGAACGCCATGTCGCTCTACGGCATCGGGCGGGCCCAGCTCGCGCTGAAGCATCCCGACGAGGCCGAGGCCGCCTTCGAGCGCAGCTTGCCCTCCGCCAGGCCCAGCTCGAGACCATGCGCGCCTTCCCTCACCCCTACGCCTGGGCAGCCTTCGGCCTCACCGGTCTGTCCAGGTGACAACGGCGAGCTTCACTCGGCGCCAGCTGCTCCGCGGCGCGCTGGGCACGGCGGGGGCGCTTTTCCTCGAGGCGTGCTCGAGCATCGAGGGCCGCCGCGTCTCCGAGCTCGACCCTCGCGTGCGCGCCCTCCTCAATCGGACGATCTCCGTCGACATGCACACTCACGCGGCAGGGGCGGGAGCCGCGCTACGACCTCGCCGGGCGCATGCGCGAGGGGCACATGACGGCGGTGTGCCTCTGCCACTCCGCGGATGGCCCGGTGATCCGCCGCGTGCCCACCACCGGCGTCATCAAGCAGTACCGCGACCCGCGGCCGGGCGAGCTAGAGACCTTCACCGAGCGCCGGCTGGACTTCATGGACGCCCTGCTCATCCCCGCGGATGGGCTGACCCGCGTGCTCACCCCGGCCGATCTCGCCGCGGCCAAGGCGGCCAACCGGCCCGCCCTCATCGGCACTATCGAGGGCTGCCACTTCATGGAGGGCAAGCTGGAGCGGGTGGAGGAGGTCTACCGCCGCGGGATCCGGCAGCTCCAGATCGTGCACTACATGCCGAGCGTGGCTCGGGGATCAGCAGACCGAGCCGGCGAGGTGGAACGGCCTGAGCCCGCTCGGCGCCGAGGTGATCCGCGAGTCCAACCGCCTCGGCATCGTGGTCGACGTGGCCCACGGCACCTACGAGCTGGTAGAGCAGGCCGCCCAGGTCACCTCGGTGCCGTTCATCCTTTCCCACACTGCCCTGGCGCGGGGGCCGCTCCGGCCCTACACCCGGCTGATCTCGATCGAGCACGCGCGCCTGATCGCCCAGCCCAACGGCTATCAGTTCGTGGATGTCCAGGCCTGGATCGCGGACATCGCGCGACTGGTCGACGTGGCGGGCGTGGACCACGTCGGGATCGGCACCGACATGAGGTCTGGGCGAACTACGCCGACCTGCCGGCCGTGGCCGATCGCTTCCTCAAGCAGGGGTTCAGCCCTGAGGAAGCGTCGAAAGTGATGGGCGGCAACTACGTGCGGGTCTTCACCAAAGCGTATGAGACCCAGAAGGCATCGTGACCCCTCGGAGCGGGGCGCGTGCCGTCTGAGCCGAAGCTCTTCGACGCGGTCGCCGGGCTGCTGGGGCCGCTGCTCGCGACCCTGGAGCGCATCGGCTGGGTGCAGCGCCAGCTCTATCCGCCGCTGGCCCCACGCCTCGCCGCGGAGCTCGCGCCCTCCCGCGAGAGCCTGAGGGGACCCCTTGAGACGGTCGAGTGCCTCGACTGGCCGCCCGAGCTGGGGTTCATGCGCGCGTCGCTGCTGACGGTCGCCCGGCAGACCCTCGAGCTCGTCGAAGCCTTCGTGGAGGCCTCGCAATCTGTGGAGGGGCCCATCGGCCTCTACCGGGCCCTGCGTCGCTTCGGCCGCATCCAGGAGGCGCTCTATCCGCTGGCGCCCGTCTTCGATCCCGTGAGCCGGTGGTTCCTCGAGCCGGGGCGGCGCGAGGACGATGCGCTCGTCGCCCGGCTACGAGCGGCGGCCCTGCGTGAGGACGAGGCGAAGGTGGGAGTTCTCCACGCCTCGAACGAGCGGTCAGAGCGCGGCGGCTTCTCCCTCTACGTGCCGGAGCCGTCCGACGCCACGTCGCCCATGCCGCTCATCGTGGCCCTTCACGGCGGTCACGGCCACGGCCGCGACTTCCTGTGGAGCTGGCTCCGCGAGGCGCGCTCGCGCGGCATGCTCTTGCTCTCGCCCACCTCGCAGGATCGCACGTGGTCGATGATGGGGCCCGACGTGGATGCGGAGCCGCTCCGCGAGATGGTCGCCTCCGTGGCCACTCGCTATCCCGTGGACGGCGGGCGCGTGCTGCTCACCGGCATGTCAGACGGCGCGACCTACGCGCTCTTCTGCGGCCTGCGCGAAGGCATGCCCTTCACGCACCTGGCGCCCGCCTGCGGCGTGCTCCATCCCGCGCTCTTCGTCAACGGCGATCTCGCGCGGGCGCAGGGGCGGCCCATCTATCTGGTTCACGGCGGGCTGGACTGGATGTTCCCCATCGCCTCCGCGCGGCTGGCGAGCCAGGCCCTGCAGGCCGCAGGGGCCCGGCTCGTCTACCGCGAGATCGAGGATCTCTCCCACACCTATCCGCGGGACGAGAACCCGCGGATCCTCGACTGGCTGGTGGAGCCGGCTACGGCTTGAGGATCACGCGGGTCGCCGCGCTGCCGGCGCCCTTGCCCTGCCACTCCGCGAACTCGAAGGCCTGGTTCACCTCGGAGAGCGGGAAGCTGTGGGAGACGACCTTGGAGAGCGGGTACCTGTCCTTGATGCGGACGAGGAAATCGAGCGCGGCGGGCATGATCCACGGGTTGTAGTGCATGAGCCCCGTCCAGTGGATCTGCTGGGTGATGACCTTGGTGGCGGGGAAGCTCAGTGTTCCTGATCAGGATGCCGCCGGGATCGATGTCCGGCGTGGGTAGCGTCTCGAGCTCGAGCGGCTTGCCCGGCTGGTTCAGCACGACGGTCAGTCCTTTGGGCACGGGAGTCTCCTTTGTGAGCGGTTGGTGATGGCGCCGCTCATTTTACCTTGAGCAGGTCCCGCAGGCCGTCGCCGACCAGGTTGACGGCGAGCACGGTGGCGGCGAGGAAGGCCCCCGGGAAGAGGATGATCCAGAACGCGCGCTGCACGTAGGCGCGCCCCTCCGCCATGATGTTGCCCCACGACGGGATGTTGGGCGGCGTGCCCGCGCCCAGGAATGAGAGATACGCCTCGAAGAGCATGGCCGAGGCGCAGATGTACGTGCCCTGGACGATGAGGGGCGCCACCAGGGCGGGCAGGATGTAGACGCGGAGGATGCGCGGGGTCTGGGCGCCCAGGCCGCGCGCCGCCTCCACCATCGTCTGCTCGCGAAGGCTCAGCACGGACGCGCGGACCACGCGGACCACCCGCGGGATTTCGGGAATCACGAGGGCAATGATCACGTTCCGCACGCTCGCCTTGAGGAGCGCCATCAGGGCTAGCGCGAGGAGGATGGCGGGAATGGCCATGAGCCCGTCCATCACGCGCATGACGATGCGGTCGAGGCGCCGGTAGTAGCCGGTGACGAGGCCGATCAGGATGCCGAAGGCCAGGCTGGCCGCGGCCACCGTGACGCCGACGAGGAGCGAGATGCGGCCGCCGTAGAGCACGCGCGAGTAGATGTCGCGGCCGTACTGATCCGTGCCGAACCAGAATTCGGCGCTGGGCTCGCGGAGGCGGGCGATCGGCTTGAGGCTCGACGGGTCCACGGTGCCGAGGTACGGCGCCGCGAGCCCCACGGCGAGGATGAGGACGAGGCATGCGAGCCCCGCCACCATTGTGGGCTGGCGGCGGATGATCCCTCGCCTGGCCGCCACGAGCGGCACGAGCAGGGGCACCGCGACGCTGAGGGCCGCCGGCTCAGTAGCGGATGCGCGGGTCGAGGAAGACATACAGGATGTCGATGAAGAGGTTCAACAGCACGTAGACGCCCGAGATGATCAGGATCACACCCTGGATCACCGGATAGTCGCGCCGCACGATGGCATCGACCGTGAGGCGGCCGATGCCGGGGAGGGCGAAGACGCTCTCCGTCACGACGGCGCCGCCGATGAGGAGCGCAAAGCCCACGCCGATGATGGTCACCACCGGGAGCGAGGCCGCCTTCAGCGCGTGCCCCAGGAGCACGCTGCGCGGGGAGAGTCCCTTGGCGAAGGCCGTGCGCACGAAGTCCTCGCCGAGCACCCCCAGCATGCTCGCGCGCGTCATGCGCGCGATGAGCGCCATGTAGATGAGCGAGAGGGTGGCCGCGGGGAGGATCAGGTGCCGCAGGAACTGCCACGGCCCGTCAGCGAGGGGCTGGTAGCCCTGCACGGGCAGCGCGCCCAGACGGATCGAAAACACCCAGACGAAGAGGAAGCCGAGCCAGAACACGGGCATCGAGAAGCCCGACACCGAGAAGATCATGATGGCACGGTCGATCCACGACCCCTGTCGCCAGGCCGCCCATACGCCCAGGGGCACCGCGAGGGCGACGGAAATGACCAGCGCGAGGACGGTGAGGGCGACCGTGGGGCCGATGCGCTGCGCGATCAACGTGGTCACCGGCAAGCCCGAGTAGATCGACGTGCCGAGATCTCCGCGGAGGACGTGGCTCATCCAGATGCCGGCCTGGGTCAGGAGCGGCTTGTCGAGCCCGAGCGCCGCTCGGATCTTGGCGACGTCCTGGGGCGTGGCGTAGTCGCCCGCAATGATCTCGGCAGGGTCCCCCGGGGTGAGGTGGAGGAGGGCGAAGACGGTCAGGGCCACCACCCCCATCACGGGGATGGTGGCCACGATCCGCTGCACGATCAGCGGGAGCACGTCACGCTGGGCGGCCGGCTACACCTGGATGTTCCACAGGATGGTCGCGCCGAACTCGAGCACGCCCTTGACGTTCTTGCGGAAGGCGCTGGGGGCGATGAACTGCCCCCACGAGACGTGCGGCACCTCGTCGTAGGCCAAGAGCTGGATCTGCTCCGCGAGCTTCTTCTGCTTCGCCTGATCGGGCTCGCGCACCCACTCCGTCCGAAGCTTTTCCATGGCCTCGCTGGAGGGCCAGCCGAACCACGCCTTCTCACCTGAGCTGTTGATGAAGGCGTTGACGGCAGGATTGACGATGTCGAAGGCGGTGGTCCAGGTGTGGAAGATGTTCCAGCCGCCCTGGGCCGGCGGCTCCTTCTTGGCCCGGCGGGCGACCATGGTCGACCAGTCCATCGCCTGGATGTCCACGTTGGCCCCGATCTTCTTGAGGTTCTCCGCCGTCACCAGCGCGGGGGCATGCGCAAAGGGCGAGTCCGTGGGGTCGAGGATCACGATGGACTTGCCGTCGTAGCCGCTCTCCTTGAGGAGCTGCTTGGCCTTCTCGAGGTCCTGCTTGGGCGCGCCCGCCGCCGTCTCGAAGGGACCGCCGCAGATGAAGATGCTGGGGCAGGGCTTGCCGTACTTGGGGTTGCCGATCACGGCCTGGAGATAGTCCTGCTGGCTCGTCATGTAGAGGAGCGCCTGCCGCGCCTTCTTGTTGTTGAAGGGCGGGTGGAGCGAGTTGGGACGGATGGTGCCGAGGTTGCCCTTGGGGTCGGTGGCAAACACGGTGAGCCCGGCGTTCTTCTCGAGGCGGGGCACGAAGTCCACGGGCGGGTTCTCCCAGAAGTCCACCTCGCCCGCCTCGAGGGCGGCGGCGGCGGTGGCCTGGTCCGGGATGTAGCGCCACTCGACGCGATCCACGTAAACGAGCTTGGCGCCCGCGCCCCCGCTCGGCGTCTCCTTGCGCGGGACGTAGTCCTTGTTGGCCACGTACACCACCTTGTTGCCGGGCTGCCACTCGTCCTTGACGAACTTGAAGGGGCCGGAGCCCGTGTAGTCCTTGATCTGCTCGTTGGGATCGGTGGAAGCCACCCGCGCCGGCATCATGACGCAGGGGCTCGCGGAGCCTTTGCCCAGGCACTCGAGCACGAGACCGAAGGGCGTCTCCAGCTCGAGCACGAAGGTCTTCTTGTCCACGGGCGCGAGCTTGCCCAGCGACTTGGCCATGAGCTGGCCCACGGCGTCGCGGGCGGCGAAGCGCTTGATGGAGAGCACGCAGTCCTCCGCGGTCACCGGCTGGCCATCGTGCCACTTGAGCCCGTCGCGCAGGGTGAAGGACCACTTGCGCTTGTCCGCACTCGCCGTGAACTTGTCGACCATCTGCGGCTGCATGTGGATGCTCGCATCGGGCGCGAAGAGCATGTCGTAGATCATGTAGCCGTGGTTCCGCGTGATGTAGGCGGTGGTCCACACGGGATCGAGGATCTTGAGGTCGGCGTGGGGCACGAACTTGAGGGTGCCGCCCTTCTTCTGCGCGTGGACGTAGGGGGCGACGGCGGCCGCGGCCGTTGCGGCGGCCGCCCCGGCGAGGAAGGTGCGGCGGGGCATCGCTGTCATGTCATCCTCCTTGGCCTCAGGGGGCCAGGACCAGGGTGTTCGGTAGGCACGCTGCGCTGCGGCCGATCAGCGCCGGGATGGTAGCAGCCGCCTGTCATCCGGGCAAGAGGCGAGGCGCCCCCGCGTTTCTTGACGGGACACCGCCGTCCGCCTCACTATCGAGCGTAGTGGCTACCACCTCTCGCTCCCCCTCCACCTCGCGCCCCACGGAAATTTGCGCGCTGACCGGGGCGCGCTTCCTGCCCGTCCTGTTCATCGTGGTCTTCCACTACCACGAGTGGTACGGCTACACGGGCCGGTACTGGATCGACCTCTTCGTGGTCAAGGGCTACCTCTGGGTCGAGTTCTTCTTCTCCCTCAGCGGCTTCATCCTCTACTACGTGTATGGCCGGCGACTCGCCGCGCGCTTCGACTTGCGCGCTGTGGGGGCTTTTCTCGCCGCGCGCATCTCGCGGATCTATCCATTGCAGTTGGCCACCCTCCTCGCCGGGCTCTTCCTGGAGCTGGATCAGCGCATCACCATGTCGCGGCAGGCCGGCCTCTCGTTCTTCGAGGTGCCTCCCGCGGAGGGGCGGTCCGCCCTCACCTTTCTGAGCAATCTCTTCATGGTGCAGGCCTGGAACATCCAGACCGACCTGACCTGGAACCCACCCGCGTGGTTCGTGAGCGCGGAGTTCTTCCTCTACCTGGTGTGTCCCGTGCTCATGCTCCTGGTGGGCGCGGCCTTCGGGTGGCGGAGCGTGGTGTTGGCGGTGGCGGGCGTGGCGCTGCTCGCCCTCCTCGCCGGCACGTCGGGACGTGGCCTCGACGTCACCATCCACAACGGGATCTTCCGCGGCCTCGCGGAGTTCGCCATCGGGCTGTCGCTCGGCGCGCTCTTCGTAGCCATCCGGGAGCGACGGGCGGCGGCCTGGCCGGCGCGCGTGTGCACGGTGGCGCAGCTTGGGGTGCTCGCCGCCATCGTCGCGGCGTACATCTGGAGCGGGCCCGCCCGCACTCCGGGCGATCTCCTGGTGGCCCTGCCCATCGTGGGACTGCCCTTCGTGCTCGCCTTCGACCGCGGGCTCATCGCGGAGCTGCTTCAGGCCTCGTGGCTCCAGATGCTCGGCGAGTGGGCCTTCGCCGTCTACATGGTGCACCATGGGGTGCTCTACGCCCTGCACGAGGGAGGGTTCCTCGCTTCGCCGGGGCCGGGCTTCGTGGTGGGCATCGCGAGCTGCATCGTGGTGGGCGGCCTCGCCTGGCGCTTCGTCGAGTTGCCGCTGGGCGAGGCGATGCGACGGCGGCTCCTGCGTGCGCTCGGCCTCGCGCCGCGCAGTCGCTAGCCGCGCATGCGGAGCGCGAGACGGCCAGGTCCTGTCGTCGGGGGGAGGGGTGTCCTCATGCTGCGTCACCCGCTCGCCTGAATCGCCGCCCTGCGGGCTGCGCACAGGACGAGGGGGTCCCACTCCGCCTGAGCGCACCCCTGCCCTCGACGCCACCCGGCCGGTTGCACGCAGTCGTGAATACGTCGGCTAGGCGGGCGCGGCGCGGCGCAA
>JBKOVG010000043.1:0-5946 GCA_046723845.1 Candidatus Methylomirabilota bacterium
GATCAGGACCTCGTTGCGACCCTGGTCGTCGGCGTCCGCTTGGTCGACCTCGACTCTCTGTGCCGGCAATCCGTGTAGATCGAAGAAGCCTTCGACGGCCGTTAGAACCTGACCCGCCTGCTCAGTTTGGAACGCCGATACCGCCAGGAATAAGCCCATGGGATGGCACCGTAGGCGCTGGGCCCGGCACAGTGGTGGTCCCCGCTCGCAGTAGGCAGGGCGCGGCGTGGGGATGATCTGGTTTGAGGTGGTGAGGTCGGCCCATGCGGCCCATGCGGCTCGGTTCGGTGAGGGTCAAGGGTGCGGACCGCTGAGGTGCTCCCGCGAGCCCCGTCCTGAGGCGATCCAACTCGTCGGCCACCGCCCCGGCACCGCATGCGCGGCAGAAGCAGCGGCCGTTAAGTGCGCCTCACTGCTCGGGACTATTTGATGGCCTACCTGAAGAGCCGAAGCTAACCGAATGTTTGCGCGAGCTTCTCCGCCATCGCGGAAGATAACGCTGGTCCCTGAATGAACACCGCGACATTGCCGGTCGGGCTCATGACAATACTGCCGTGACCGTCATTGTTGCCCAGTCTGGGCAGGGATGCTGGAGCCAATCCATATGAGACTGACCTTGCCAGGAGACAACTTCGCGTTTTCCAATGCCATCGCGACAACGTCGCCATGCGCCAGGTTAGCCTGCTCCAGTACGGTTACACGTCCATCGGTCGGGCAATCCCGCCCGATGGGGAACTTGAAGACGAAATCGACAGTCCGACCCGTTCGTCGAGGGCGAGTTCTTGGACACGGTCTGCAGCATTCCCGACTCCCGCACCGAGATCGTCATGCTGAAGCCGCCCGACGATGGCACCCGCCTGGGGCTGTCGAGCTTCGTACGGGCCGAGCCATGTCGGATACGAGCCAACAGGGGACAGGCGGCGCACTACCGAGTGTCCGGGCGCAGCTGCTGGCGACCGAGCACTGGAGCCTGCGCGCCACCCGGAGCACGGCACAAAGCGCGCTCCTTAGCAGGATCACCACGTTCCTGATGCTGGTGTCGGCCAGCATCGTCGGCCCGGCGGTGATGGAGCAGGCCACCCGATTCGGGGGACGGTTCATCACCTTCGCTAGTGCTTCTGGGCATGGTGGTCATGATCGGCACGCTGACCCAGATCCGGGTGGTCAACGCCAGCAACGAGGATCTTGTCCACGTGATCGGCATGAACCCCCTGCGGGCCGGTCTCACGTCCCGATGACTACGCCTGCGATTCCCCTTCGGTATGTCGGCCTAACGCCGACCAGCAGCCGCTCGGCGATAAGATACCCGGGGCCCGGGAATCGGTTGGTGGCGACCGCGACGCTGTCGGACTGGTTGTACCTCCGCCCGAGGTTCTCAGCGCAGTCGCGAGGCGATGTGCTTGACGACGTGTTCTGCATCTCTGCCGACGCCGGGGAGAAATCCGGACGACATTGCATAGAGGAAGTACAAGCCGACGAAGTACAGCCCGGGCTCGTCTGTGATGATTCCACGTTCGTGGATCGGCTCGATCGGTTCCTTGTTCTGACCGAAGACCGGAAGGTTGATCCAGGAGAAGTCTGGATCGAAGCCGGTACACCAGATGACGTTCTCCACTGGAAGGACGCGTCCGTCCTCCAGGACGGGGAATCCGTCTCGGGTGCCGACCACCCGGCTGACCCGTTCGATGCCGGCCGCTGCTATGTCGGCCGGTCTGACGCGTACGACCGGCGCAGCATGGGACAGCAGCTTCGGGCGCATCTTGCGTCCGATGGGCGTGCGGACGGTCAGCACCCGGTGGCCGATGACACGGAAAATCAACGGCAGGAAGATGTACCGGGCCAACGCACTGTCGTGGCGGAAGGGAACCCGGCCCGACTCGGTCCCGGCCAGCCATGTCGGCTGGAAGCCCGCGACATCGAGGGCGATCTCCGCCCCGGAGTTCCCCATGCCCACCACGAGAACGCTGCCGTCTCGAAGTTGAGCGACGTTCCGGTAGCCGCTGGAATGCATCTGGACTATGTCGGGGTCGAGACTCGCGGCGAATGCGGGCGATCGAGGACGCTGGTGGCTCCCCATAGCCACTACGACGTTGTCGGCCTCGAACCGCCGATCACCGGCGTCGACAAGGAAACGAGCTCCGTTGCGGGTCAGGCCCCTAACCCGGACTCCGGCGCGCACCGGAAGACCGAGCCGGGCCGCATAGGTCTCGAGGTAGTCCGCAACCTCGTCCTTAGTTGAGAAGGAATGTGCCGGGCCCGGAAATGGCATGCCGTCGAGCCCATTGAAGCGAGCCGGGGTGAAGAGCCGGAGCGAGTCCCACCGCTTCCGCCAGGCGTCGCCGATCCGCTCGTTGGCGTCGAGGATGACAAAGCGGAGACCTCGCCGGGCGAGATGGTAGCCGACGGATAGGCCGGCTTGTCCGCCGCCGACGACTACGGTCTCGATCCGCTCGGTATCCCTCACGGCGTTCATCCGAGCCACCTCCCTTGGAGCGGATTCCTTGGCCGTGACGCTATGCGTAGCGGCTGCTTGGTTCGATAGGGAGTTCTCCCTATGGCACCAACCCGTGCTGCATTGCAAAGAGTGCGGCCGCCGCGCGTGTGGACACGCCGATTTTGGCGTACACGTTTTGGATGTGGTTGTCGGCCGTCTTGACCGAGATTCCTAGCACACGTGCGATCTGCTTGGTCTGCAACCCGCGAGCCAGGAGCCCGATGACATCTGTCTCGCGCTGGGTCAGCCCCGCCGGTCGTTCGATTCGTGGAGTCCGCTGGCCGGCGGCGTCCAGCACCGCCCTAACGGCGACGGCGTCGAGCCGTCTGGCGTGGACCTCAGCCGTGAGCGTGTCGGCGGCCTGCGCCGGAGTGAGCGGCTCTCGGTGCGGCCTCGGTTCGATCTTCGTCTGATAGGCGTCTGCGGCGGCAAGCAGGCGCGCCTGCTGTGTAAGCCCCGGAGCAGCGGTTCCACGGTGATAGCCCGACCCGTCGCAGCGTTCGTGGTGCGTACCAGCGACCCCGGCGAGTGCGGCCAGAAACGCAGAGCGGTGGAGGATGCGTTCCGTCTGGTAGGGATGCAGGCGTACCTTCTCCCAGTCATCGGGCGTAAGAGGGCCCGGCTGCAGCCATATGCGGGCCGGCACGGCTACCCGCCCGACGTCGTGGATAAGCGCCGCCCGCCGGATCGTCGTAACGTCGGCACTGTCGAAACGGCAACCTCGGGCGGCCTTCATCACCAGCACCGCAACGCCGGTTGAGTGCCCGACGAAGCACGGCGATACGAGATCGCCGAAGTGGCCCATGGCAGCAAGGGCCGTATCGATCGACTCGCCTTCCAGGAGTTTGTGCGGCCTCGGTTCGCGGGCCAGCGTCTCATCCCACGCCGAAGCCGTGTCGATGGCAATGAGTCCGGCCGCATCCTCAGCGAGGGCCGCGACGACGTCGGGATCGAACGCGTGCCCCGCACGCCGGCGGATCACCGCTGCCGCACGGTCGGCGCCACCGAGCATCCGCTGAAAGGCAGCGTCTCGGGCCACGTGAACAATCCGCATCGGCAGCGGTATCTCATCGCCTTTCGCATTACCTGGTTCGCCCTTGCCGTCCCAGCGCTCGGCGACGTGTGCGAACAGACCGCCTACCGACGAATGGACGCCGAGCCGGTCGGTGAGCATCGTGGCCACCTCGCAAAACGCAGCGATGTGATGCTTGAAGACCTTGGCGACCATTGGAAGGCGGCGGGCGAGCTGCCCGGCGCGCGCGATCGGCGCGCCGCCTGGTGGCGCCACCGCACGGAGGAAGCCGGATGTCATTTCTGCCCGCGACCCGAACCTGCTCGGTGTGGCGTACGTCGTGAGGGCGTCGTCGGCGCCGAAGAGCTCCGCGGCGATGTCGGCGTTGGCGGTGCACCCGACGTAGAACAACTGGCATGCGTAGTAAGTCTGGGTTGCCGTCTCCGCATCGACTTTCAGACGATCGGCCAGCCGCATCGCGAGTAGCGTGCTGTGCAGGCCGTATTCCAGCGGCACGCCGATGCCGAGGTCCGTCGCAAGTGACAGAGCCGCGATCACCTCCGCAGCGCGGATACTTTCCACGGCCTCTGATGCTTCATCTGCCACATCACGAACCTACTCAGGCCAGCGGGGCATAGGCGGATCTCCCTTGTACTGCAGCCTCAAAGGGCCCCGTGCGAAACCACGGACACCGGTCGCCGAACCAGCCCGCTCGGGCCGTCAGCGCCCACCACGGCGCCGACCGATCGTAGGTCTGGCAGCCGGCGATAACGACACCCACGTCCGCGACGGCCCGCTCGAGGAAGCGCCGGGTCATCTCGTGGATCACGCTGTACGCCATGCCCCGTCGGCGGCTAGGGGTTCTGGGACGCGACCGCACGGGCCCGCCGCCGGGCTGAGCGTGGGCTGAGCAACACGTCGAGTTCGAGGCCCTTCACCAGCCAGGACAGACCGAACGCCTCGAGCGAGACGGTCTCGCCGATAAGCAGCGAGTAGCTGGTGAAGATGTGCTTCATGTCGGCGTACGCGGCGAACGCGACCGACAGCAGGATCACCGCGGCGAGGATCCAATGGAACCAGCGCCAGAACGTCGGCGTCAGCCGGGCCCGTCGCCCGACCCGCTGCGGCGAGCGGCGCCCCTCCTGGACGCCGAAGAAGAACGTGATGACCGCCAGCGACACGATGGCGATCCCGGCGGCGATGAAGTGTACGTGGACGACGGTCGTTTCACCCAACTTCTCCTGAAGCGGGGTCAGTGCGGTCGCCACGCCGGGCGGGCGATTGGTCGGGAAGAACGCGGTTGTCAGCGCCGCCAAACCGGCTATGACGCTGAGCAGGTTACTCAGCCTACGTTCGAAGATCTTGTACGCGATGAGGAAGAACGCAGCGGCCGCCAGGCTCGCGACGAGGAAATCGCGCATGCCGGAGTAGTAATAGGTACTCAGGGACGCCCGCAGCATCGGGCCACCGGTCTTGAGCAGGTTGTCGCCCAACACCAGCAGGATGGGCAGCGAGACTCCGATGAATCCGATGATCGCCCGCATGAACAGGTACGACCGGAGGTAGAGGATCCTCGACTGCAGGTTGACCGCCTGCTCGGTCGGGCTGACCAGAGGCGGGGCCGACGGCTGCGCCAGCTCCGCCAGGCTGGGACGGGCCGGAGCCCGGGTGTCGCGCGTCAAGAAGCCCACGTCAACCTCCTCCCTCATCGGCCGGCGTCTGCAAGTCCCGTTTGCTCGGGTTACGTCACGGCGCCGGCAACGGACACACGAATTGTGCCGGCGACGTTCGCCAAGGTCCAGAGCCCCGCCACATCAGACATGCCGGTCCTTCCCAAGCAATGCGGCGGCTTCGCCAGCAACCCGCAGCCGGTTATCACGAAGAGTTTGTTATTGAGGTTCTGGGACTTCCCCCGAGGCGGTCGCGGCGGTCGATGGTCGACTCCTCGGGAGGAGATCGATTCGGTGAACACGCGGGTGGGGAAACGATCTCGAAAGAGGGCGGTGTCATGAGAACGAGTGGAGTTGGAGTGATCTTCAAGCGGTGCGGCTGCCGCGCACAAGGTTCGGCCAGGCTGCTCGGCAGCAGGTGTGCCAGGCTTAGTGACCGCGGACACGGCAGCTGGTATTTCCAGTGCTCGGTGATGACGTTCTCCGGTCGTCGGGAGACGGTCCGTCGTGGGGGCTACCCGACGCGGGCCGCGGCGGAGTCCGCGCGTGATGAGTTCCTTGTCTGTTCCCGGGAGGAGTGCACAACGGCAACGTGGACGGTGGAGCGCTGGCTTCGGTACTGGTTAACGACGCGGTTGTCGATTCGGCCGAGCACTCTTCGTTCTTACGACGCGCATGTCGAGCGGCACCTGGTGCCGCACCTCGGTAGAGTCCGGCTCGGTGAACTGACCGGCCGGCACGTTGCGGCGATGTTCGCCAGCCTCGGCTCG
>JBKOVG010000132.1:0-10492 GCA_046723845.1 Candidatus Methylomirabilota bacterium
CCTCGACCCGGTGCTCGAAACAGGTCAAGCTGCTCGACATCGCTCGATCCGTAGGCGAGCCGCTCCGGCTCCCCGAGCGCCTGGCGCGCCCGCTCGCTGTTGATGCTATACCGCTGGAGGACGTGCTCGCGATTGAATATATAGCGAGTATGGTCAAAGGCATCGTCTAGCGCGGCCTGGTCCATGTCGAGCCAGACCAGTGGGCCTTTGACACGGGTCGGGTCGGGAGTCACGGCCATCCTCACTCCGGGGTGTTGACCGTGACGGTACGGGGTCCGGCCTCCGACCGGCAATCCCACGCCGAGGAGATCACGCGGACTGAGGGGGAGACCATGACCACCCTGGACAACCGGCCGAACACCGCCCTGCTCGTCATCGACGTGCAGAACGGCGTCGTCGGGGGCGCTCACGAGCGCGACACGGTTGTCGCGAACGTCGGCAGCCTGGTCGAGAAGGCGCGGCGGGAACAGGTCCCCGTTGTCTGGGTCCAGCACTCCGACGGGCAGCTTGTGAGGGGGAGCGACGGCTGGCGGATCGTCCCCGAACTGGCTCCGGGCGATGCCGAGCCGCTGGTGGAGAAGAGCTACGGCGACTCCTTTGAGGACACCACGCTCGAGACCGTGCTGTCAGGCCTCGGCGTCGGGCGGCTCGTCGTGGTCGGCGCAGAGACCGACGCCTGCATCCGCTCGACGCTGCACGGCGCGTTCGTCAGGGGATACGACGCGACCCTGGTCAGCGACGCCCACACGACGGGGGATCAGACGGAATGGGGGGCGCCGCCGCCGGACCAGGTCATCGCGCACACGAACCTGTACTGGACCTACCAGACGGCGCCGGGACGGACGGCCGGGACGGTCAAGACCCACGATGTCGACTTCGGCGGCACAACCTGAATTCTGCGCGACGCATCCACCGAGCCACACGCCAGGTTGTGAGCCAGGTAAGAGCGTCACTGCCCCAATGGCGGCTGGAGGTACGGGCCGGATCCCGCTCATGCCGACACGACGGTCATGACGGTACGCCCGATCTTGATCTTGTCGCCCTTCTTCAGGTGCTGGGGGGCACGGAAGCGGCGCCCGTTGAGCCAGGTGCCGTTGGTTGAGCCGAGGTCCTCGATGAACCATAGGTTGTGGGCGATCTGGAAACGGGCGTGGTGGCTGGAAGCGAACTCGTCGTCGATGACGATGTTGCCCAGACGGCCTGCGGTGAAGGTGGTGCTGAAGCTGTGACGCCGGTCTCCGACCTGGATGACCAGTGGCCGGGTGGGGGACGCCTCGATCAGCGTGCCGCCGGTCTGTGCGGCGATGGCGGACACAGCGGCCTTCCAGGCTTGCTGCTCCTGCTCGGTGGTGTCCTCCCACGGTGGCAGAGATGTGGGATGGGCGCCGCGGTGCGCTTCGTAAGCGGTTCGTGCGAGGTGTTCGAGGCTGGAGCTGCTCACTCATCGATCATGTCAGAAGGTGGCAGGCTGCCCCAGTGGACAGCTTCCAGGCGGGTTGACCGCCGCAGGGGCCCGTGACCTTGGTGGCCTGGTGGACTTGAACCGCCGGCGTCATCCCCATCAGACTGTCTCGGTGGGCCGCCGACTGATCCCGGCGCGTTCCATGGCTTGCGGCGGGGCCACCAAGGCGGATCATGATGCCAGGAGCGCCCCGCAGGCAGTGACAGGACAGAGGAGTTGAGATCATGGACGGCGCGACTGTGTCGGTGGCGGTCGTTGCCAGCCGCACCGAGGCGGAACTGATCGTTGGCATGCTGCGCAGTAACGGCTTGAGAGCAGCCGTGGCGGCGGACGATGCCGGAGGCCAGGAGCCGCAACTGCAACTGCAGGGTGTTCGCGTGCTGGTTGCCCCCGCCGACGAGGCCGCGGCCCGTCAGCTCATAGCCGCCGCTAATGACACCTCCTCCTCGTAGGCCGGTCAACCAGGACGGGGCCAGCGGGCTTCATCACTCCGGGATCACCGGGCTACGTACCTCCGCGGCCTGAACCGCTAGCGGCGCAGGTGCACACCGTCGTGGTGGGCGGGATGCCTGCTGGCAGTTTCCGGGCCACCCGCTGCCTGGCTGGTAGAACGTGGATATGGTGTTCACATCTGCCCGTGCTGGTAGCGCGGGATGAGCGAGCCCGCATCGCGGCCGCCGCGGCCACACCCGCCCTCACCCTCCCGCTCAGCATCGTGATCATGGTCGTCCTAGTGGCCCTGCTGCTCGCTTACCACCTCACCGCCGCACACCGGGCGGCCCGTCAGCCGGGACGCTGACCGGCCCCGGCAACCAGCGCATCCTGCGTGCCGCGCGCCGTTCTGGTCAGGGCGTCCCAGTTGCTGGTGGTCATAGGTGCGATCATGGGCCGTGTGACGGCGTGGCGGGATGTCGAAGGGGCAGAGCCGGAGTTTGCGCAGCGCGTGCGGGCGCTGTTCGACGCTCACAGACACAAGACAATTGCCACCTTGCGGGCCGACGGGTCGCCGCGAATCTCCGGTATCGAGACGGTCTTCGAGGACGGCGAGCTGGTCTTTGGCTCGATGCCGCACGCGCGCAAGGGCGCGGACCTCCGTCGGGATCCGCGGTTCGCCCTGCACAGCGCGACGGTCGACCCGGTCGAGGGCTCTGAGGCGCAGTGGCCGGGCGAGGCGAAGATCTCCGGCCGGGCGATCGTTGCCGGACCGATCACCGAGGGACCGGACGGCGAACGCTTCCACGCCGACATCGCCGAGGTCGTGCACACCCACCTCAACGAGGAGGCCACGATGCTCGTCGTCGAGTGGTGGACGCCCGCGCAAGGGCTTCGGAGGATCGAGCGCGAGTGACCCACCACCACGCCAGTCCGTAACGCCAAGCCGACCGGCCGCAGACGGTCCCCTCAGTTCCTAGCTCGGTGTCAAGCGTCGCCCGGCACCAAACCGTTCGTCCTCACCTGGCGCACGAGGAGCTCGCGGTCGTCACCGCGCAAGAGGCTGGCTCAGGCCCCGTCTCGAAGCAGAGCGAGGATCGTGACCACGCGATCTGCTGCGGCCCCGGCAGACTCGTGCTCCCAGATCCGGAGCGAAGTCCACCCGGCACCCTTGAGGTCCGCGTCCACCTGTGCGTCCCGTGCCCGGTTGCGGGCGATCTTTCCTTCCCAGTACGTGGCGTTGGTGCGTGGGCTGGCGTAGTGCTGAGGGCACCCGTGCCAGTAGCAGCCATCCACGAACACCGCGAGCCGCGCCCCGCGGAAGACAAGGTCTGCGGTCCATGGACGATCGGTCAATGGCCTTGCGGCCACCCGGTACCGCAGGCCTTGGGCGTGCAGCACTCGCCGTAGCGCAACCTCGGGGCGAGTGTCCCGTTTGCGGTTGCCCTGCATCACCCGCCGCACCGCAGGGCTTGACGCCCACGGCTGGTACCCGGCCACGTTTGAGGCTCCTTTGACGAACGCCTTGAGATGCCGCGCAGGCGCCCAGGTGCGGGCCACGCTTGCAGGGTGACGCCACACCGGGCTATGAGAGCATGATCTCATGCAGGCGGCAGAACGGCTCCCTTCTCATGCTGCTATGGCCTGGCCTACGTTGGTTGCCATCAAGCGCGCCGGCGGCTCTGCGACGAACGCAGAGATCATGGACGCCGTTGCCCATGATCTGCGCCTCAGCGACCAGCAGCAAGACTTGCGCCGCACCCCCCGAGGGTCCCGCACGCTACTTGACTATCGTTTGGCCTGGTCGAGGACCCTCTTGAAAAATATGGGCGCCATCATAAATGATGCTCCATGCCACTGGTCAATTACCGATGTCGGGCTTCGAACCACGAAGGATGATGTTCAGCGATTCACCAAGGAGATGCTGAGCAGGTTCCAAAGGACCTAAGGTGATTGAGCCCTATCCTCACGCTACGAGTCCGAGCGATTCGGGAAAGTGAGCCATGAGCCAGCAGATGCTAGGCCTGGATACGCCGGAGGATGCGCCGTCGATAGCTAACGATGTGGATAGCCCACCGCCATCCGGCCGCCGTCGTCTGACTTATACCGGCGACTTCTCATTGAAGCAAATGGAGAGCCTTACCAAGGTTCTAGACACGATTGCACCTGCTGCTGGCGACCGGAATGCGCTTAGGAAGGCTATCGCAGCCGCGTACCCTAAGATTGCTGCTGGCGCCAAGCGGGAGGGAAACGTGCTCCTGTCGCTTATCGCGCATGGCCTGGTCAACTCAGATACGCTCCAGCTGACAGACTTGGCTAATGGCCTGCTGGCGCTGACTAACGAGACAGAGCGGCTCAACCAGCTCGCGAAATACATGATCGAGGAGCGCATGGGCATAGACGTGCTCCAAGTCGTGCACGACCTGAGGCTGCGCGGCGAAAAGGCCAACAAAGCGACCATCGAGACAGAGCTGCGAAGGCGCGGCTTTGACCTGCCGAGCGATACTACCTACCACCTGTTCATGCTTGGCTGGATGGCCGCGTCGGGCGTATGCGCTTACGATAAGAAGCTCCAGACATGGACGGTCAACAACGATAGGCTGCATGAGCTGATCGGGATTAGCTTCGAGGAAGTTGATCAGTTCGCGTCGCTGACTCAGCCGCAGCGGCTCTTCTTGCGGACTCTCCAGCAAATCGCCCAGGTCGAGGGCACGGCTCCTATTCAGGCCACACGGGTCCGCAAGGAGGCGGTTGCACGTTACGGGATCGAGTTCAAAGGCGTGATGCGTGACCAGGTCATCAACCCCCTCGAGCGGGATGGCTGGCTGACGTCATCTGACATGCAAAGCAAGGGCAAATCGGGGAAGATCGCTGCGACCAGCAAGCTCCGCCAACTCGATATCGATGTGACAAAAAGCCTAACCACGGGCCTTATCCCTGCAGAGCTCCGGCAGCGGCTCAACACCCCTCTCGCCACTGTTTATCAGCTCCTCAATAGCGGGACCAAGAATGAACAGGGTATAGCCCTTGAACTCCTGGCGCTCAGGTTGGCCTACGACATCGGCCTGGCTCCGATGGGCTTCCGTGAGCGTAGCGCAGACACGGGCTATGCGGAGGTGGACCTTGTCGCCGAGGGAACTAACCTGCTATTTTCTCGCTGGCTCTTTCAATGCAAGGCGACCAAGGGCACCGTCCCGCTGCATGATCTGGCCAAAGAGATTGGCATGGCGACATTGCTTCGCGCTCACGTCGTGGTCATGGTGACGCGGGGAACCTTCAGCCGGGATCTGTATGAACACGCCCGTAAAGCGGCCGAGAACACCCATCTGCAAGTGGTGCTTATCAATGGCGGCATGCTCTCGCGCTATCGGGCACACGGGGCTGCGGCCATCCTTGACCTCTTTCTTGATACCGCTGCTGACGCCCTGCGCACCAAACGGCGGCAAGTAGTCGGCATCGCGTGACGCCGCGCTTATGAGCGGGCATCGATGCCGCGCCGATCAAGGTTGCCCTCGGCTCTTGCGTTACCTTCATCTACTGCAGGTGGCGCCAGATCGCCTTCCCCAGGGCTTCGGCGAGAGCGGGGGGGACCGCATTTCCTACCTGTCGCCACTGTTCCTCGATACGCCCGGCCAGGTACCACTCATCCGGGAAGGCTTGAAGTCGCTTGACCTCCTCTATGCGGAGTATGCGATTGCGCCAGTGGAACGGTCCCATGTTGTTGCTTCGCCTTGCCTGGATGGTCCAGGCAGGCATGTCGGGGCTCAGCTTCAAGAGGAAAGACCAGTATCGGCTGCGCCACTTCCATACCGGATTTGGATGCCCCCGCTTTTCGGTAAAGAAGAGGTAGTTGTCGCCGGGAGGGATCTGCGTGAGCAGGTCGTGATACTGACCGCCCGCGAAGTGACCGGTGTCGTCCGCGTTCTCTTCCGTGTCGAGATCGGCAAGGACCTCGCCTGCCGTGACCCATGGCTTTAGGGCGTCGCTGAGCAAAGTAGCCTCGGGCTGCTCGGCATGGGTGGGAGCTGGCAACTCGACCCGGCCCTTGCGGCTGCCGATCATGAAGAATCGCTCGCGAATCTGGGGTACCCCGTAGTTTGCGGCGTTAAGGATTGCCCAGTTCGTCGTGTAGCCAAGTCCGTGCGCCGTGGCTTCCAGGAAGGACAGCGCCTCCTTGTGCACCTTGTACCCAAACCCATGTACGTTCTCAAGCAGGAACGTGGCCGGCTGAGCCAGCCGCAAGACCTTCAGGTACCCGTTGAGAGTCGCGTCCCCAACAGGGTCGTTCAAGGCTCGGGGCTTGTCGCTTCGGTAGAAACGGGACTTGGAGTACGGCGGGCATGGTGGCCCGCCTGCCAGGAGGTCAACCGGCCCGTCGGCCAGGACCCCCGCGAGGTGCTCCTGGTCAACATCCTGGATGGGGGCAAGCAGGAAGTTCGTCTCTGGGAAGTTCGCCTTGTGGCTCTCGGCACATAGCGGATCGCTGTCGGTGGCGAACACGACATCGAATCCTGCGTTGCGCAATCCGAGGTCCAGCCCACCGCAGCCGCTGAACAGGCTCACGCATCTCACGAGGCACGCCGCCGCACATGCTGAGTCCCGGAAGCGAGCGTCGCGAGCACCGCTCCCACCATGTGCTGTGCCACCGGCGGTGGTACCGCGTTGCCCAGTTGCCGCACCTGCTCGCGGCGCGAGCCAGCCAGCTTGTAGCCCGCCGGGAACCCCTGCAGCGCAGCCAGCTCAGGAACCCGCAGACGCCGGGTCTCCCAGTGAAAAGGCCCCGTCCACGGGCCTGGCGTCGCTGCAATCGTCCACGACGGCAACTCGGGATGCAGCTTGAGGAGGAAGTTCCAGAAGCGAGTCTCGGTGACGAAGGTCGGGTTGGGGTGCCCGCCCCAGGCGGTGTGCGCCTTGTAGTTCCATCCAGGCGGCACCGTCCGCAGATGCTCCGCCCAGCGCCCCCGGACAACCTCCTCTGGCTCGAAATACCGGTCGCTCCCGAACGGAGCGCATGCCTCGCCCGCGGTGGGCATCGGCTTCAAGTGCGCCATCGCCCGCGGCGGTGGATCGGCCGTGGTGTGATGCGTTGGCGGCGGAGGCTCCGGCTGACCAGCCCTCGATCCCAGCACAAACACGCGCTCCCGCCGCTGCGGCACACCGTAGGCAACGGCGTTGACCTTGACCACGGTGACCTGGTGATCTTCAGCGGACAGCTCACGGATCAGCCCGTCCAGCATCGGGCGGTTGCGCGGATGAGTTATGGCTGGCACGTTCTCGAAGACGAACGCGTCCGCGTGTGACTCGATGACGAGCCGCGCGAAGTGCTCAACCAGGGTCCGCCTGCCATCCGCGCGCGGGACGGTCGGTGCCGGAGGCCGGGTGAGGCCCTTGACGCCAGCCGCACGGGCACGCCGGAAGGCGGCATCGTCGCCAGCCTCGGTCCAGTAAGCGGCCTTCGAGAACGGCTGGCAGGGCGCGCCTCCCACCACCACGAGAGGATCTTGGCTCGTAAGCCCGGCCGCCCGCCGCAGCTGCGAGCCGGTCAGCCCGGTGACATCGGCCAGTAGGACCGCCTCCCCCCCGCCAGGCCTGAGATTGGCTTCGAGGGTCAGACAGGCAAGCGGATCCAGTTCCACCGATAGCCGGAGGCCGGCGCCAGCCTCACGGACGCCGAGGCCAAGACCACCTGCGCCAGCGAACAGATCGACGACCGGCGTTGTCATGCTCTAGATCCTAGAATCTAGGCCTGACAGAATCAGGCTATGACCAGGGCGAGTCGCGAGCGCTTCCAGGTCAATGTTCCGCTTGAGGACGAGCACTGGCACCTGGTTCTGCTTCAGCTCGCGATCCGCGAGGGTAAGTCGGTGCCCGAGCTGCTGCGCCCGGTAGTCGTTGGCCACCTCAGGCGCCAGTTGCGGCAAGACGCAAAGCTCGCCGCGGCCGTCGCGAACCTGGAAGAGTCCCGATCGGGGGCTCGTGACAAGAAGCGCCGACGGCGGAACCTGGCCGAGGTCATGCCGATGGCAGCGACGAACCCGAGACCACGACCCACGAACCAGCCACGGCCGAGGAAGGCGATCGGGCCAGGAGGTACAACGAGATCGCCAAACGAGTAGCGCTGCTGGTGCCCTATGCGCGGTCAGCATCGTGGGCCGACGGTCGCCAACATGCGCAGCTCGCGGGCGCTCTCCCGGATGCCTGGCCAGGGGAGCGCCCGCGATCTTCGGGACGCTGGCGCCGTCCGACGCCCGCTATACGTCCCGGACGGGCTCGTAGGTGAGGAAGGCGACGCCATCATCGAGCGTCTGGGCGTTGACGAGGCGCATGCGCTTCTTGTCGCTGGTCTGGCCAAAGAGGCGCTCGCCATCCCCGAGCACGACCGGGTAGACCTTCAGCCGCAGCTCGTCGACAAGGTCGTGCTCTATCAGCGTGCGCAGGAGCTGGAAGCTGCCGGGGACGACGATATCCCCGTTGAGTCCCTGCTTCAGCTTCGAGACCTCGGCCACCACATCGCCCCGGAGCACCGCCGAGTTGTTCCACGTGGGCTCTTCGAGGGTCGAGGACACGACGTATTTGGGCACGCTGTTCAACCTGTCCGCCAGGGCGCCGGTTCGGGATGGCCACCGCGCCGCCAGCCACTCGTAGCTCCGCCGGCCGAGCAGCAGGGCCTCGGCGGCCAGCGCCTCGTCGAGCGTGACCTTGGCCACCTCTGGCCGGTCCGCGATCCGGCCGACCCAGCCGCCGACCCTGAAGCCCTCGTCACCGGCCGGGTCTTCGATGACCCCGTCGAGCGAGACGTTCTCGCTCATGATGATCTTTCCCATCTCGGTTCTCCTCTTGCTGCCGTTGTCAGTTCGTTCGAGCCGACGGTGATGCAGGCGGCGCGGCGCCGGGAAAGTGGGCGCCCGCCGACCGCCCAGTTCGCCCCTCGCCTGACGTCGGTACACGATGGAGGTGCGGCAGGATGCGGGAAGAGGGTGACGTGAGGGTGGTGGCAGCCGACCTGATCGCCAGGGCGCGGGCCGGGGACGGTGAGGCGTTCCGGGCGCTGACCGAGCCGCACCGCCGGGAGCTGCAGGTGCACTGCTACCGGATGCTCGGATCGGTCCAGGATGCCGAGGACGCCGTCCAGGACACGCTGCTGGCCGCCTGGCAAGGCTTCGGGGGGTTCGAGGGCCGCGCCTCGCTGCGCACCTGGCTGTACCGGATCGCCACCAACCGGTGCCTGGACGCGCGCCGCGCGGCCAGCCGGCGCCCGGCCAAGGAGTGGGACGTGCCGGGGGTGGAACCGCCCGAGCCGACCCGGCTCGGCGAGGTCGCCTGGCTGCAGCCCTATCCCGACGCCCTCCTGGAAGGTGGGACCGGCGGGCCGCTTGGCCCGGAGGCCCGTTACGAGCAGACCGAAGCCGTCTCCCTGGCCTTCGTGACCGCCCTTCAGGTCCTGCCGCCTCGCCAGCTCGCCGTCCTCGTCTTGCGCGACGTCCTCGGATTCCACGCCAGCGAGGCGGCCGACATGCTCGGCACCACCGTCGAATCGGTCAACAGCGCCCTCAAACGGGCGCGCGCCAGCCTGCAGCGCCGACGGCCGGCCGGCGGCGGCGAACCGCCTCCCGCCTCCGGCTCACCCGGCGAGGTGGCGATCGTGGCGAAGTTCGTCAGCGCGTGGGAGTCCGCCGACACGGACGCGCTGGTGGCCCTGCTGACCGACGACGTCTTCATGTCGATGCCGCCGATGCCCTTCGAATACGAGGGCCGAGACGTCGTGGCCCGCTTCTGTGCCAGCCTGTTCGGCGCGGGCCGCCGGTTCGACCTGGTGCCGACGCGAGCCAACGGCCAGCCAGCGTTCGGGGCCTACCTGCGCGCCCCCACCGGCATCCGCCACGGCGTCGGCCTGTACGTGCTCACCCTCACCGGCGACCGGATCTGCGCCATGACCCGCTTCGACAACAGCGTTCTGCCCTGGTTCGGGCTACCGCGCTCGCTCCCCAGCCGATAACCAGCTCCGGTGCGGCCGGGTCGTCAGCGGCGAACCCGGTAGAGCAGGTGCAGCACCCGATCGCCCCGGATCACCACGTCGGGGTCCTCCAGCAGGTGCTGGCCGTCCACCGGGCCGAAGTACCGCTTGCCGGACCCGAACACCACCGGCACGACATCCATCGCCACCTCGTCCACCAAGCCCAGCGCGAGGGCCTGCCCGCCGACGTCGCCCGCCGCCACCGCAACGGTACGGTCACCGGCCAGCTCCTTCGCCTTCGCGATCGCCTGAGCCACGTCGTCGACGAAGCGGTACGACGCCTCCGGGTGCCACCCGTCAGGCTTGGGCCGGTGCGAGACCACGATCACGTGCTGGCCCGCCGGCGGCGTGCCCTCCCAGCCGTTGGTCAGGTCGAAAAGATGCCGCCCGATCACCATCGAGCCGATGCTGTCCCACATCGGCCGGACATACTCGGCCGAGGTCCGTGAAACCTTACCGAAGCCTCCGGAAAGCTCGGTGTCGCCGTTGAAGTACCAGTCGAACAGCGGGCCGACCTGATCGGCCTCATCGGCAATGTAGCCGTCTACCGACACCACGTTGTGCATCACCACACTGCTCATCTG
>JBKOVG010000092.1:0-22541 GCA_046723845.1 Candidatus Methylomirabilota bacterium
GCCCTGCGGGCTGCGCGCAGGACGAGGGGGCCCCACTCCGCCGGCGCGCTTCCCCACCCCCCGGTGACAGGACCCGGCCGCCCCGGTGACAGGTCTCGCCCGCCTCGCGTTCCGAAGGCTCGTGAGCGGTCCGGACTGAACTAGCGAGGCGACGCGGCGGCCAGCCGATGCTTTGGGTGGGGAGGAATGATCCAGCCTGCGCGTGGGAGGAGGTCGTTCTCGCGGAAGCGGTGCCAGCGGAACGGCGCGAGGTCGAACTCCGCGGAGCGCCCCTGCAGGATCACGTCCGAGAGGATGTCACCGATCATGGGGGAGTGCTTGAAGCCGTGCCCGCTCCACCCGAAGTCCACGTAGAGGCCCTGGTACTCCGGCACCGCGCCCAGGACGGGCTGATGGTCGGGCGTCACGTCGTACACGCCGGAGTAGCCGCCCATGGCGAGTCCGTGCTCCATCACCGGGAAGCGGTGGGCGATGCGCCGGGCGTTCTCGAGGATCTGCTCGGGGTCGGCGCCCTCGTTGTAGCGATCGGGATCGACCACCTCGTCGTGGGCGAGGAGGCCGTGGATGGTCAGGTCGCCGTGCTCGGGGCGCATGTAGGTCATCTGCACCGTGTCGGCGATGGCGGGATGCGTGGCGAAGCCCGCGGGCCGGCGGAAGAAGCACATCTGGTGACGCGTGGGGGTGATCGTGATATCGATGCCGAGCGGCCGCAGGAGGCGATCCGCCCACAGGCCGCCGCAGTTCACCACCACCGGGGCGTCGATCTCGCGGCTCTCCATGCGCACGCCGGTGACCCGCGAGCCCGTGGTGCGGATGGCCTCGACCTGCTCGTACTGCACGATGACCGCGCCCAGCTCCCGCGCGCGGTTCACCAGCGCATTCGCCGTGGAGGAGGGATCGGCGTAGCCCGACTCCGCCTCGTAGCTGGCGAGGGCGACGTCCTCGATGCTGAGGGACGGCACGAGTGCCTTCACGTCGGGGGGATTGAGCAAGGCGACCCTGGCGCCGAGCTCCTGCGCGCGAAGGGCGTTGTGGCGGAGATGGGGGGCCGCGTCGGGACCGGCGAGGACGAGCATGCCCACCTGCTGGAAGCCGGGATCTCCGTCGCCCCCGATCACGTCCTTCCAGTGCCGGAAGATCTCCGCGGCCGCGCTGGCCGTGCGCGTGAAGAAGTCCATGGCGTAGAAGCCCCGCACGAGCGCAGTGGAGCGGCCGGTGGGCCCCGAGGCGATGAACTTCTTCTCCACGAGGACGATGCGTCCCGCCTTCTTGCGGGCAAGGTGGTAGGCGAGGCTCGCGCCGTGAACGCCCCCGCCCACGATGACGACGTCGGCGGCGGACGCGCTCACTCGTCGCTCAGGATGAGCGGCGTTTGCGCCGTGGGCTCGGCGATGGCCATCCCCGCTTCCCAGTGCGGGCTGAACTGGGTCGGGATGCCGAACCAGCTCACCCACTGCTCGCGCATGGCCGGCGGCTCGTCCGCGGGCCAGAGGACGTTGAGCGGCAGGGGGCGGAGCGGCGGCCGGAAGCTCGGCAGCGGGATGCGATCCATGGTGGTGCCCGCGGACTGGGCGAGGAGGAGGCCCACCTGCTCACGGCACCGGCGGCTCTGGCAGGGGCCCATGCCCGCGCGCGTGAGCCGCTTGATCTGATCCTGGTTCACCGGCCCGTCGCGCAGGATGGTGTCGAGGCTCCGGGCATTCATCTGCGGCGAGTCCCACTTGAGATAGCGCGGCGGCTTCACCTCCACGAGCTCGCGCCGCGTCACCTCCTCGCACTGGCAGACGTTGACCTCCCAGCCTCCCACGTGGAGGAGGGACTGGAGCCACTGCTGCCAGTAGGCATGCATGGCGGGGCCGTCGCCGTCCGCTCGGCCCCGAGGGGGGAGCGGCGACAGGTTGGCCCCCAGCGACTCCACGGCGGCGATGCCGGCGACGCGGCCCTGCTCGCGCGCCACCTCCGGATCGGCGCGCACGCCCGCGCAGTCACCGACGGCGAAGACCCCCGCCACGCTGGTCTGCATCACGTCGTTGAGCTGAGGGACCCAGCCGCCGCGCGAGGAGGCGAACACGAGCCGGGCGCCCACGAGGTGGAGCAGCTCCACGTTGGGCACGAGGCCCAGGGCCCAGCACATCGTGTCGCAGGCGATCTCGCGCTCCGTGCCGGCCACGGGCTCGAGGGCCGCGTCGACTTGCGCCAGCACCACCGACTCCACCTCGCCGACCTTGCCGCGGGCCTCCTTCACAGTGTGCGAGAGGTACACGGGCACGCTGTGGAGGGCCGGGAACGCGCCGATCTCGCCGTGGACCGCCTCGCCGACCTCGACGATGCCCGCGACCTCGATGCCGTGCTCGAGGGCGAGAGCGCCCGTGGCGAGGGCGAGGCTGCCTGAGCCGAGGATGAGCATGCGCCTGGCGGCGAGGGCGCGGTAGCGGGTGAGGAGCGCGTGCGCGCCCGCCGCACCCATGGCGCCCGCACGCTCCCAGCCGGGGAAGCCGAGGGCGACGTCGCGGGCGCCCGCGGCGACGATGAGCCGGTCGTAACCGACGAGCCACGAGCGCCGATCGTCGGCCAGCCCCAGCATGGGACCGGCCAGCTCGCGCACGCTCGGCCCGTTGACGAAGGCGCCCCACACGTAGGTGCCGGTCTGCACGTCGACGCCCGCCTCGTGCGCCTCGGCAAGCCCGGGGTTGGCCTCCACCACGCGCTCCATCATGAGCGCGCGATTCCTGACCGATTCCTGCATGCGCTGGCCGAAGTAGAGCGGCACGTCCATGGCCATCATGTCGTTGTCGACGGGATGCTCGTCGACGAGGAGGACCTGGGCGCCGCCGCGCGCCGCCGCCACCGCCGCGGCCACTCCAGCCGCGCCCGCGCCCACCACCACCACGGGGACGTGGCGCTCGGGGCGCGGGGCCTTGTCGGCGATCGAGCGCGGATCGACGGTCATCGCGCTCCTCCCGCCGCTGCCTCGGCCACGGACGAGCCGGTGGCGACCCAGCCCGCGCGCTCGCGCCAGTCGGGCGGCGTGTCGGCGAAGCGGCCGAGGGCGATGGCCGAGAGATCGGCGAAGAGGCAGCGGCCGTGCACGACCATCTCGCTGATCGCCTTGCCCACGGCGGGCGAGAGGCCGAAGCCCACGCTCGACATGGTGGCGATGATCACGTTGTCGGGCGAGGCGAGGCGATCCACCACCGGCAGCCCGTCGGGCGTGTTCTCCACCACGCCGCCCCAGGAGCGGATCACCCGCATGTGCGCGGCCCCGGGCAGGAGCTCGGCGAGGCGGCGCGCGAGGTTGCGCACGAGCGGCGTGTTCGGGTGCTCCGGCGTAGCCATGTCCGGCACGTTGATCCACTCGTGGGGCCCCCCGCCGTAGACGAGATTGCCGCGGAGGGTCTGGCGGCCGTAGAGGCCGTTGCCCGCCACCCCGCCGTGCCGCATGAGGGGCAGCGGCTCGGTGGCGATCATCTCCACGCGCGCGGGAGCCAGGGGCAGCGAGACGCCGAGCATCTCTGCGAAGAGGCCGGTCTGCGGCCCCGCGGCCACGACGAGGGTATCCGCACCGAACGTGCCGCGCGTGGTCTCGACGGCGGTGACGCGGCCGCCGCGTATGGTGAGGCCGGTCACCGCGGTGTGCTGGAGGATGCGGCCGCCGTGATCCTGGAGCGCCCAGGCGTAGGCCTGCACCGTGCGCTGCGGATTGGCGTGGCCGCCGAAGTGGAGGAACGTGCCGCCGATGGCGTTGTCGCCCGCGATGGGCACGAGCTCCTTCACCTGCTGCCGGTCGAGGAGCTCCCACCGGAAGCCCCGCGTCTCGCCGATCTCGGCCCAGCGCCGGGCCAGGGCGAGCTGCGTCTCGGAGAGCGCGATGCCGATGCGATACGGCTGATGCTCGGTGGGATAGCCGAGCAGCTCGTCCATCTGCGGCCAGAGCCGCTGTTCCTCGAGGCCGAAGGGGCTGTAGACGTGGGTCGCGCCGCCGCCGTTCCGCCCGGAAGCCTCCCAGCCCACGATGCCCTTCTCGAGCACGAGCACGTCCGTGCCGGAGCGGGCGAGCCACCAACCGGCGCTGAGCCCGGTGACCCCGCCGCCGATGATGACGACCGCGGCGCCCTTCGGATCGGCCATGCGCGGCTACCGTGAGACCGAGCCGGCGCCGTAGGTGCGACGGCCGTACTCGAGATTGCCCTGCCAGAGCCGCTTGTCGGAGCCGAACAGGATGTGCTTGGACATGTCCGGCGAGAAGCGGCTGGCGGCCGGCCGACGGCCCAGCGCTTCCGCGAGGCTCCGGATGTGATGCGGCCCCGCCCCGCAGCAAACGCCGAGGTAGCGCACGTCGAGAGCGAGCGCCTCCTTGCCGAACGCGGCGATCTCGTAGCGGCTGCAGAGAAAGGGATCGAGGGCGGTGGGGAAGGCGCGGCCATCCGGCAGCGACGGGTCGCTCAGGCTCTGGAACACCGGCTCCGCCGTGGTGGTGCGGTACGGCACGGGGAGGGCCGCCACGTGGCAGCGGACGGCGGCGCGGATCTCGCGAAGCATCGGCATCATGGTCGCGGGACCGCGCGCGCAGTTGAGCCCGACCACGGCGGCGCCGCCCGCCTCGAGCCGGCGGCAGACATCGGCCGGGCTCCAGCCTTCGCGGGTGGTGCCGTCGCGCGGGACGGCCATCGTGACGACGGCGGGCTTGCCCGACTTCACGATGGCCTCGAGGGCGAGGAGGGCCTCGGCCCCGAACGCGTAGGTCTCGGCCACGATGAAGTCGACCCCCGCTTCCACCGCCCACTCGATCTGTTCGTCGAAGATGCGACGCACCTGCTTCTGCGCCTTCGGATCGTCGGGATCGTAGATGCTCGTGTTGCAGATGTCGCCCGCGAGGAGCGTGCCGGTGCTGCGGGCGACCTTGCGGGCGATGCGGAGCGCCGAGCGGTTGATCCGCGCCAGGTCGCCCTCGCGCCCGACCATGCGGAGCTTGGCCCGATGGGCGTAGTAGGTGAAGGCCTCAACCACGTCCGAGCCCGCGTGGACGAACTCGCGATGGAGCGACTCCACCAGATCCGGCCGCTCCAGCACGATCTCGGGCACGTAGGCGCCGGCCTGGAGATAGCCGCGCCGCTCGAACTCGAAGAGATACCCCTCGGCGCAGATGACGGGGCCCTCGGCCAGCCGCTCGAGGAGACCGCGTGGCTTGCCGGACTTCTTTGCGCTGGTGCGGGCCTGCTTGGTCGCGCGCGCCCGGCGGGCCATCAGGCCTGGAGCGCCAGCTGATTGCCGAAGATGTACTGCGTCGGATGTGGCTTGAAGCCCTGCACGCGCTTGTCGTGGAAGGTGAAGATGGCGCGCCACACCGGCTGCACGATGGGGCCGTCGTCCTGCAGGATGCCCTCGAGCCTGGCCATGATCTCCCGCCTCGAATTGACGTCGAGCGTGCCCTCGGCCTGGGTGAGGAGCTTGTCGAACTCTGGGTTCGAGTACTTCGACTCGTTCCACGGTCCCCCCGAGCGATAGGCCAGGGCGAGGCTCATGATCCCGAGCGGGCGATGTGCCCACGTCGTGAAGCCGAACGGCACCTTGGTCCAGACCTCCCAGTACTGCGTCGATGGCATCACGTTGATCTTGACGCGGATGCCTGCATCCTTCCACTGCTCGACCATGGTCTGCACGGCGAGGAGCTCCCAAGCGGGCTGCGGGCGGCACACGATCTCGACGTCGATGCCGTTGGGATAGCCCGCCTCCACGAGGAGCTTCTTGGCCCGGGCGACGTCGCGCGGCTGGACCGGGAGCTTCGCGTATTCCGGATGCACGGGGCTCACGTGGTGATGCTCGCCCGGCTGGCCGAGGCCACGGTGGGCGATCTGGAGGACGGCGTTGGAGTCGATCGCGTAGCGCATGGCCTGCCGCACGCGCTTGTCGTCGAAGGGCTTGACGGGCTGCATGCGCGCCGTCGCCGTGTAGGCGGTGGTGACCTGGTACATCTGGATGTGGGGGATCTTCTGGAGCGCCTCCAGCTGCACGATGTCGGCGCCGTAGAGCCCGTCGACCTGCTTGGAGGCGAGGGCGGCCACCGCGGCGGCGGCATCGTCGCCGAGGTCGATGAACTCGAGTTGGTCCAGATACGGCCCGCCGCCCCAGTAGCCCTGCTTGCGTGCCTTGAGCACCTGGCGCCGTCCGACCTCGTTCTCGGCCAACGTGAAGGCACCGGTACCGTTCGATCCCACCTTGAATTCGCCGTTCTCCGCGGGATCGAGGATGAGGAACGGGTAGTGGAAGAGCTGCTCGGGCACGGCGAGCTGCGGCGTCTTGCCGTTCAGCTTCACCGTGAAGTCGTCGACCTTCTGGATGGCGTTAGCGTCCCAGAGGCGCGAGGACTTCTTCGGATTGCCCTTGTCGTCCTTCTCTCCCGCCTCGTAGTCTTCGAGCAGGAAGCCTTTCATGAGGCCTACGACGGATGAGCCCGTCTTTGGGTCGAGCACGCGCTTGATGTTCCAGACGACGTCGTCCGCGGTGAACTGGCGTCCGTTATGCCATTTGACGCTCTTCCGCACGCGCAGGGTCCAGGTCTTGAGGTCCGGGCTCGGCTCCCACTTCTCGATGAGGCTGGGCCTCGTGATGTTGTCGACGCCCGTCACCGTGAGGTAGTCGAGGACCTGCCGCGCGGAGTTGGACGACTCGATCCAGCTATAGGTGTGCGGGCTCTTGAGGTCCTGACAGCGCATGGCGATCCGGAGGGTGCCGCCCTTGGGCAGGCTGCCCTGGGCAGCCGCCGGCCTCACCAGCGGCTCGCCGGTGATCCTGGACGCGAAGGCATAGGCGGCGGGCGCCGCCATGCCGAGCAGGGTCGCGTAGCGGACGAATTCTCGCCGGTCGATCCGGCGCTCCACGAGCTGGCGCTTGAGCGTCGGGACGAGGGCATGTTCATCGGTGGATCGCATGGTCAGGTCCTCCCTGGGGCGATAGTCTCGGGGCTCGCCCCGCCCTTGTCAACGAGGCGCGAGAGGTCGTGCTTCACGTAGCGCCCTCGTCGACGAGCGCCTTGATGGCCGCCTCGTCGTAGCCCAGCTCGCCGAGGATCTCGTGGCGGTGCTGGCCGAGGAGGGGAGCCATGCTGATGGCGGTCCGGGAGGCGGAGAGCTTGATGGGATTGCCCGCGGTGAGGTAGTGGCCGCGCACGGGATGCGCCACCTCGACGATCATCTCTCGGGCGCGTAAGTGCGGGTCCTCCAGCACCTCGCCCGTGTCGAGGCAGGCCCCGCACGGCACGCCCACCCCCGCGAGGATCTTCATCACCTCGTGCTTGGAGCGCTCGGAGGTCCAGCCCTCCACGAGCGCGTTCACCTCGTCCCGGTGCTGCCAGCGCGCCTCGCCCGTCTCGAAGCGCGGATCGCCGATCACATCCTCGCGGCCGATGGCGCGGAGGAGTGGGTGCCACATCTGCTGCTGGGCGTAGATGAAGACGTAGTCGTTTGGGCCGCCAGGATGGCAGCGATAGGTCGTGCCCGGCGCATTCGTGCCGAGCTGATTGCCCCCGCGCCCCACGGGCTTGCCGTGGCGCTGATGATCACGCAGGCTCACGCGGATCAGGTTCACCACCACGTCCTGCATGGAGACCTCGACCTCCTGCCCTTGGCCGGTGGCGTGGCGCTGCATGAGGGCGGCGAGGATGCCGATCACGCAGTGCATGCCCGTGCCCGAGTCGCCGATGGAGGGCCACACGAAGGTGGGCGGCCCGTCGGGAAAGCCGGTGACACTCATCCCGCCTCCCATGGCCTGGGCGATGGGCTCGTAGCTCTTGTAGTCGCGATAGGGGCCGTAGGAGCCGAAGCCCTTGATGCTCGCGTAGACGAGGCGCGGGTTGAGGGCATGCACCGCCTCGTAGCCGAAGCCCAGCCGCTCGAGGACGCCCGGGCCGAAGTTCTCCAGGAGCACGTCCGCCGTCTTCAGGAGCGCGCGGAAGACCTCCTTGGCCCGGGGATGCTTGAGGTTGAGGGGCAGGCTGCGCTTGTTGGCGTTGAAGGAGAGGTAGAAGAGGCTGTCGGCGTCGGGCCGGTCGCGATGCGTCTGGCGGGCGACGTCGCCCCGGTCGGGCTCCTCGACCTTGATCACGTCGGCGCCGAGCCACGCGAGCATCTGCCCGCAAGAGGGACCGGCCTGGTTGTTGGTGATGTCGACCACGCGAATGCCAGAGAGGGCCTGGGTCATGGGTCGCGACGGAGGATCACGGATGCCTCCCGACGTGCTCGATGGGGTTCATGGGCTGACGGCCGCCGTAGCATGGCCCGCGCGCCTTCACGAGTCAAGACAGCCCGACAGGCCTCTGCTACCCTGTGACCATCGCTCCCCGAGCAGGTGGCGAAACGAGCAGTGGCGATGGCTCGGTAGCCGGAGCCGGTCGAGTCCGGAGCGAACAGCCAGGAGGCGCCATGAGATATCGGAAGAGGGCGATGATCGTGGCCGCGCAGCCGGAGGCGACCGAGGCCGGCGCGGACATCTTGAAAGCCGGCGGCAACGCGGTCGACGCCGCCATCGCGTGCGCGCTGGTCCAGGGCGTGGTCGACCCGCTGATGTGCGGGATCGCCGGTTTCGGTAGCTGCGGTATCGCCATGCCGGGCACGGGCTTTCACGGCTACATCGACTTCCACGCCCCGGCGCCACGCGGCGTCCGCCCCGACATGTGGGCGGATCGCATCGAGTCCGAGGCGCGCGACGGCTACGGTTTCATCCTGCGTGGCCGGGTGAACGACATCGGCTACCAGTCCATCTGCGCGCCGGCGAGCCTGCGGGCGTATTGCGACGCGCACCGCGAGCATGGCCGGCTGCCGTGGGAGCAGATCGTGGAGCCGGCCATCGCGTGGGCCGAGGGCGGATGGACGGTGCGGCCCCACGTCGCCTACTGGTGGCACGAGCCCGGGCAGATGGGGCGCGCCTCCGGCGCCGAGCGCCTCGCCTTCACCCCGGCCTCGCGCGCGCTCTACTGCCGCCCCGACGGCACGCCCAAGCGCGTGGGCGACCGTGTGGTCAACCGCGATCTCGGTCAGACCCTCCGCCTGATCGCCAAGCACGGCGACGAGGTCTTCTACGAGGGCGAGATCGCGCAGGCCATCGTGGAGGACATGCGTCGCCACGACGGGTTGCTCGGAGCCGCCGATCTTCGCGAGTGGAAGACGGTGCGCAACGCGCCGCTGTGGGGCACCTATCGCGGCTACCGCGTCTCGAGCAACCGGCCGCCCGGGGGCGGGGTAATGCTCATCGAGATGCTGAACATCCTCGAGCGGTTCGCGCTGGGCGACCTCGAGCATAACTCCGCCGAGTACATCCGGGTGGTGGCGGAGGCCATGAGGCGCGCTACCGTGGACAAGGACCGCCACGTGGGCGACCCGCGCTTCGTCGACGTGCCGGTGGAGCGGCTCACGAGCAAGGAGTACGCGGCGGGACTCGCCGAGGAGATCCGGGCGGGGAAGAAGGCGGAGGTGCCGCGCTTTAACGCGGGCGGCTCGCCGAGCCGTGACACCACGCACGTCTCCGTGATCGACGGCGAGGGCAACTGCGTCACCATGACGCATTCGCTCGGCATGCCCTCGGGGGTGGTCACGGAGGGCCTGGGCTTCATGTACAACGGCTGCATGGGCGTGTTCGACCCGCGGCCGGGGCGAGCGGGGAGCCTCGCCCCCGGCAAGGCGCGCTTCAGCTCCGTGGTGCCGTCCATCGTGTACGAGGGCGAGCGTCCACACATCGTGATCGGCGCCCCGGGGGCGACCCAGATCGCCATGGGAGTCCTCCAGGTCCTCCTCAACGCCATCGACTTCGACATGACCATGGTGGAGGCCGTGAGCGCGCCGCGCTTCTCCGCCACCAGCAACGCCATCGACGTGTCGAACCGCATCCCGCGCGGCGTGGAGCGCGAGCTCGCCGGCCAGGGCTACGAGGTCGTCCGCAGTCCCTACACGTATGGCTTTGCCGCCGTGCATGCCATCCGGGTGCATCCGGACGGTCTCGACGGCGGCGCCGATCCCGGTCACGACGGCACCGTGCTGGCGGTATAGCCGCGTGCGATCGACGGCTGGGAAACGTGGGAGCGGTGGATCACGAAGGCCGCTCATCCTGGTTGTCCTGGCGGTGCCGATCCTGCTCGCCGCGCTCGCCTGCGGCGCAGGGGCCGTCGAGAGCCAGCTCGACCGCGGGCGTCACGCCATCCTGAGCCTGACCGGCTGCTTCCTCGTGGATTACAGCTACGTCGAAACGGAAAGCCTCAAGCCGGGCTACGTGAAGGACGCGCGCGTCTACGACGTGAACCGCGACAAGTCCGTCAAGGAGTGGATCACCGCCGAGGTGCTTTCCCCGACGCGCATCCGGCTCCGGCGCATCCTGTTCTTCGCCGACCCGAGCGGCGCTCCGCGCCCGGGCACGGAAATCCGGCACCAGTCGGAGGACTGGGAGTACGACGCGGCTTTCCTCTACGACTTCACAGCGCCACAGACCTGGCAGGTGAAGGACCTGCGCGCGACTCCCGGGCTGTGGACGAGACGCATCACCAACCTGGACGACGGCCTGCGGTACCAGTGCGCCGCCGCGTGGTCCCTCGACACGGCCTATCCCGACTGGTCTTGCCGGAACTATGCTCCCATCCCCGGCCGCGAGAGCCGCGACATGAGCCGCTCCGACTACAACGCGCTGGAGCGCCTCACGCGGATCGTGGCCTACGGGGGGAGCTGGCTCGAGCGGCAGGAAAACGTGAAGGTCGCTCACGGCGATGCGGGGCGCATCCCCATCGCCCGCGAGACCGGCAAGAACTGGTACGTGCGGCTCCCCGATTCGGAGTGCGCCCCCGCCAAAGCCTTCGCCGCGCCTCGGGAGGCCTTCTGGACGCTCCTCCGCGAGACCTGGGAGAGCGTCCTCGACGGCCGCGGGTCGTTCGTGGAGAAGACGCCGGCGGGAGCGCCGCCGCGCTTCGTCAAGATGTTCGAGGTGGAGGAGGACTACGTGGGCCGCGAGCCGACCGAGCCCCTCCGGAGCGCCGCGCGCCAGCGGATCCTCGGGGTGATCAAGGACTATCGCGCCCACTAGAGCCTAGATCATTCACGAGTCATGCACGTGCGATCGGGGCGGGTGGCGGCGGGGGCGGGGGAGCGCTCCGGCGGAGTGGGACCCCCGAAGCCTGTGCGCCGCCCGGAGGGCGGCGATTCAGGCGAGCGGGTGACGCAGCTGGAGCGCTCCCCCGCCCTCGACGACGGGACCCGACCCGCCTCGCGCTCCGCATGTTCGTGAATAGTCCAGGCTAGGCATCGGCCTTGACGGGGACGCCCGCGGCCCACTATCGTGCCCCGGATCACGCCATGAAGCCTCTCGACGTCGGACGCGTGCGGGTGGAGAACGTGGTGGAGTGGTACGGCCCCACCCGGCCGACCTGGGTCTTGCCGGACGCCTCCCGGGAGGGCGTGGAGCGCCACCGCGACTGGCTCGCCCCTCACTTCCTCGACGAGCGCGGGCGCTTCCTCATGAGCATCCACAGCTTCATCGTGCAGGCGCCCGGCCTCACCGTGCTCGTCGACACCTGTGTCGGCAACGACAAGCCGCGCGAGAACCCGAACTGGAACATGCTGCGCACGGACTTCCTCGAGCGCCTGGGCGCGGCCGGCTTCCCGCCCGAATCCATCGACCTCGTCCTGTGCACCCACCTGCACGTGGACCACATTGGCTGGAACACCCGGCTCGAGAACAGGCGGTGGGTGCCGACTTTCCCCCGCGCCCGCTACCTCTTCGCGCGGAAGGAGTGGGAGCACTGGTCCACGCGCGACGGGGACGAGTACGGGCCGATCATCGCGGACAGCGTGCGGCCGGTGGTGGAGGCGGGCCGGGCCGACCTGGTCGAGGCCGATCATCGGATCAGCGATGAGCTCGTGCTCGAGCCCACGCCCGGGCACACCCCCGGCCACGTGAGCCTGCATATTCACTCCCAGGGGCGCGAGGCGGTCATCACCGGCGATCTCATGCATCACCCTGTTCAGTGCGGCGAGCCCGACTGGAACAGCAACTTCTGCAACGATCAGGCCATGGCGCGGGCGACCCGCCGCGCGTTCTGCGCCCGCTATGCCGACCGCGACGTCACCATTCTCGGCACCCATTTCGGCGCCCCCACCGCCGGCCACATCGCGAGTCACGGCGGCGCGTGGCGCTATCTCACCGAAGGAGCCTCATCATGATCGTGCCTCTCACCCTGGGTGATTTCCTCGAGCGCGCGGAGCTCGTGTACGGCGACCGCGAGGCGGTGGTCGACGAGCCCAACCCGCCGGGCGGCGGCCTGGGCCGCTCCACGTACCGGCAGTTCGCGGAGATGTCGCGGAGCCTCGCCGCGGCTCTCGACGACCTCGGGGCGGGGGAGAACGAGCGGGTGGCCATCGTCTCGCCCAATGCCGCGCGCTTCCTCGTGAGCCTGTTCGGGGTCAGCGTCTTCGGGCGCACCCTGGTGCCCATCAACTTCCGGCTGCACCCGGACGAGGTCCGCTACATCATCGAGCACTCCGGCTCCTCGGTGCTCCTCGTGGATCCCGAGCTCGACGAGCCGCTGCGCCACATCCCGGTGACGCACCGCTTCGTCCTCGGGGCGGCCACCGATCCCCAGCTCTTCCTGCGCAAGGGTGCGAAGCCGCGGCTGGCCGTGACCGACGAGAACGCCACCGTCTCCATCAACTACACCTCGGGGACGACGGCCCGGCCGAAGGGCGTGCAGCTCACCCACCGCAACTTCTGGCTCAACGCCGTCACCTTCGGCTGGCATCTCGGCCTCTCCGATCGCGACGTCTATCTCCACACCCTGCCCACCTTCCACTGCAACGGGTGGGGTATGCCGTACGCGCTGACGGGAATCGGCGCGCGCCACGTCGTCATCCGCAAGATCGACGGCGAGGAGATTCTGAGACGCATCGAGTCGGAGGGGGTGACCCTCTTCAACTCCGCGCCCGCCGTGATCGCCACCGTGCTGGACGCGGCGGCGGCGCGGCGGCAGAAGGGACAGGCGGTGCCGGGTAAGGGGCGCATGCGGGTGGTCATCGCGGGCGCCCCGCCGCCCTCCAAGACCATCGAGCGCATCGAGACGGAGCTCGGGTGGGAGTTCATCCAGATCTACGGCCTCACCGAGACCTCGCCCCTCCTCACCATCAACCGATCCCCCGCCGAATGGGATGGCCTGGACACGGGCGAACGGGCGCGCCGTCTCTCGCGCGCTGGGGTGCCCGCGGTGGGCGTGCGCATGCGCGTGGACCACGAGGGCGAGGTGCTCGTCCGCTCCAACCACGTGTTCGAGGGGTACTGGAATCAGCCCGAGGAGACGGCCAAGGCTATCGTGGACGGCTGGTTCCACACCGGGGACGGCGGCTTCGCGGAGGGACCGTTCATCGCCATCTCGGACCGCAAGAAGGACGTCATCATCACGGGCGGGGAGAACGTGTCCTCAATCGAGGTGGAGGACTGCCTCTATCAGCACCCGGCGGTGGCCGAGGCGGCAGTCATCGGCGTGCCGGATGAGAAGTGGGGCGAGACCATCAAGGCCCTGGTCGTCCTGCGCCCGGGCGCCACCGCCACGGAGAAGGACCTGATCGAGCACTGCCGCGGCCGCATGACGCACTATAAGTGTCCGACCACCATCGAGGTGCGCGACGCGCTCGTGCGCACGGCCACGGGCAAGCTTCAAAAGTTCAAGCTGCGCGAGCCCTACTGGGCGGGTCGGGAGCGCAAGGTCAACTGACGCGCCGGCCGCCCCCCGGTCGGCGTTCGAGCGCGCGGAGCAGGGCGCGCAGCGGCGGGCTCTCTGGCTTGTCCCGCCGCCTGATGACCCCGAGCCGCCTCACGAGGGGCGGGGAGAGCGGAATGGTGCGCAAGGTGCCCGCGCGCGCCTCGCTCCTCACCGACGCCCACGAGGTGATGGAGGGGCCGAGCCCCGCGCTCACCAGCTCCTTGATGGCCTCTCCGTTGCCAAGCTCCATGGCCACGCGGGGCGTGACGCGGCCGCGCCGGAACCAGTCTTCGATGATCTGGCGGATAGTGCCGCCGCGCTCGTAGAGGATCAGGGGCTCGCCCGCGAGGCTGCCCGGCGTGAGCGTACGCCGGCCGCGCCGGCGCCGGCCCCGCCTCCGGCGGCCCGTCCAGCGCCAGTCGGGTGGGGCGATGGCCACGAGCCGGTCGGTGAAGAAGGGAGTGACCACGAGCTGCCGCGGGCGGACGGGCAGGGTGACTACGCCGACATCAAGAGCGTTCTCGGCCACCGCCTTGGCGATGTCGCCGGCGTTGCCCGTCACGATGACCAGCTCGATGTCGGGATAGCGGGTGCGGAGCCGCCGGAGGATCGGGGGGAGGAGATAGATGCTGGCCGTGGCTCCTGTGCCCACGCGGACGCGGCCCGCGACCACGCCGCGGAGCGCGTGGATGCTGGCCGCCGCCGCCTCGAGGGCCTCGAGGGCGCGGCCGCCCCGCTCCAGGAGTAGCGCCCCCGCTGGGGTCGCCGCCGCGCGCTTGCCGACGCGCTCGAGGAGGGGCAGGCCGAGGGCCTCCTCGAGCTGACGGACGTGAAGGCTGACCGCGGGCTGGCTCAGCCGGAGGGCCTCCGCGGCCCGGGAGAAGCTCTGGAGCCGGGCGATCTCGTGGAGGGTCCGGAGATGCACCGGATTGAGCGCCATGATCGATCAGAATTTCTCATGAAAATGATAAAAACAATCTATTTCTCTGATTCCTGCTGACGGGGCATGATGCGGGCAGAGAGGAGGAGATCGATGGAGCCCATCACCGTGCGCCACGCCACCCTGGACGACGCCGCCGCCATCTGCACCATCTACAACCAGGGCATCGCGGACCGCGTCGCCACCCTCGAGACGGAGCTCCGTGACATGGACGAGCGCCATCGCTGGCTCTCCGCGCGCGGCACGCGCTACCCCGTGGTGGTCGGGGAAACAGCGGGGCAGGTGGTAGCGTGGGCGAGCCTCAATTCCTTCAACTCGCGCCAGTGTTACGACAACGTCGCCGACATCTCCGTCTACGTGGAGCGCGGCTGGCGGGGCAAGGGTGTGGGACGGATCATGCTGACCCGGCTCATCGAGCTCGGGCGGCAGCTCGGCTTCCACAAGCTCGTGCTCGCGTGCTTTCCCACCAACAAGGGGGGCGTCGCACTCTACGAGCGGATGGGCTTCACGCAGGTCGGCATCTACCGCGAGCAGGGCTTGCTCGATGGGAAGTGGGTCGATGTGCTGATCATGGAGCAGCTTCTGTGAACTCGGAGGGGGGCTTCGCCCCCCTTCCGAACCTCCCCCCAGGTTGCGCGGGCGAAGCCCGCGCTCGAAAGCGGAACCTTCGCGAAGCAGCCGGATTCGAGCGAAGGTTCCAACCCTGGCACCCGGAGGCCCCAGATGTTGGGGCGCCTTGACACTCGAGCCCGACAGAGCGTAACGTGGGGCCGCTCATGCTCTCCGTCGCCCTCGGGGCCGATCACGCCGGCTGGGAGCTCAAGGAAGCGCTCAAGAGCTGGCTCATGGAAGCGGGGTACCAGCTGCTCGACTTCGGTACCCACTCTCCCGACTCCGTGGACTATCCCGACTACGCCCAGCAAGTGGGCGAGGCTGTCGCCGTCGGCAAGGTCGATCGCGGCGTGCTCGTGTGCGGCACGGGCATCGGGATGACCATGGCCGCGAACAAGATCCCCGGGGTGCGGGCCGCCCTCTGCGGCGACACCTTCACCTCGCGCATGAGCCGCGAGCACAACGACGCCAACGTGCTCGCCCTCGCCGGCCGCCTCACCGACGCCGACATGGGCCGCGCCATCCTCAAGGTCTGGCTGGAGACGGAGTTCGCGGGGGGCCGCCACGCCCGGCGCGTGGGCAAGATCATGGAGCTGGAAGGCGCCCGCGGCCCGCGCGAGGCTGGTCGATGAGCCGGCTGGAGCAGGTCGATCCCGACATCGCCAAGGCCATCCACGACGAGACCGTCCGCCAGTCCCGTAACCTCGAGCTGATCGCCTCCGAGAACTTCGTCTCCGAGGCGGTGCTGGAGGCGGTGGGCTCGGTGATGACCAACAAGTACGCGGAGGGCTACCCGGGCAAGCGCTACTACGGCGGCTGCGAGATCGTCGACGTCGCCGAGGACCTGGCCATCAGCCGCGCCAAGGAGCTCTTCGGTGCCGAGCACGTGAACGTCCAGCCCCACTCGGGCTCCCAGGCCAACATGGCCGTATACTTCACGCTCCTCAAGCCGGGCGACACCGTGCTGGGGCCCAACCTCGCCCACGGTGGGCATCTCACCGCGGGCAGCCCCATCAACTTCTCGGGCCGCTTCTACACGATCGTGCCCTACGGCGTCACCCGGGACACGGAGCGCATCGATCTCGATCAGGTCCGCGACCTCGCCCGCCAGCACCGGCCCAAGCTCATCATCGCGGGCGGCTCCGCCTTCCCGCGCGCCATCGACTTCAAGCCCTTCCGCGAGATTGCCGACGAGGTTGGGGCCGCCCTCATGGCCGACATCGCTCATCCCGCCGGGCTGGTGGCGGCGGGGCTCCATCCCTCGCCCGTGCCCTTTGCCGACTTCGTCACCACGACCACGCACAAGACGCTCCGCGGCCCGCGGGGCGGCATGGTCATGTGCCGCGAGCAGTACGCCAAGGACCTCGATCGCACCGTCCTCCCCGGCATACAGGGCGGACCTCTCATGCACGTCATCGCGGCCAAGGCGGTGGCCTTCCGCGAGGCGCAGACACCGGAGTGGCGGTCCTATCAGGGCCAGATCGTCCGGAACGCCAAGGCGCTCGCCGCGGCCATGCTCGCCCACGGCTACCGGCTCGTCTCGGGTGGCACCGATACGCACCTCCTCCTCGTGGATCTCACCCCCAAGGGCATCACGGGCAAGGAGGCCCAGGAGGCGCTCGACCGTGCCTGGATCACCGTGAACAAGAACGGCATCCCCTTCGACACCAAGGGGCCCATGGTCACGAGCGGGATCCGCATCGGCACCCCCGCCGTCACTACCCGCGGCATGGGCGAGGCGGAGATGACCGAGATCGCGGCCTGCATCGATCGCGTGCTCACGAGCCTCGGCAACGCCTCGGTGGAGGCCGCGGTGCGCGCGGACGTCCAGGCCCTCACCTCGCGCTTCCCGCTCTACCCGGAGCGGCTCCGGTGAAGTGCCCGTTCTGCGGCCACACCGAGGACCGCGTGGTCGACTCACGGGTGGGTCGCGAGGGCGAGTTCATCCGGCGGCGGCGCGAGTGTCTGCGCTGCCACCGGCGCTACACCACCTACGAGTACATCGAGGACGTGCTGCCGCACGTGGTCAAGCGCGACGGCCGGCGCGAGCCCTTCGACCGGCAGAAGCTCCGCGGCTCCATCCTCAAGGCCTGCGAGAAGCGGTCGGTGGGCGTGCAGGCGGTGGACGACGTGGTAGCGGACATCGAGGTCAAGCTCCACGAGCGGGCGGAGAAGGAGATCACCAGCCTCGAGCTCGGCGAGGTGGTGATGGAGCATCTCCAGAAGCTCGATCAGGTCGCCTACGTGCGCTTCGCCTCCGTGTACCGGCAGTTCAAGGACATCAACCAGTTCATGGACGAGGTCAAGGGCCTGATCAAGGAAGGCGACAAGGCCAAGGCGGGCAAGCCCGCGCCGAAGCCGGTCAAGAAGTCGTAGCCCCTCACGCCGCGCGGTACACGCTCACCTCCACGGACTTTCCCTTCACCCGCACCGCGGGTAGCGCCTCCAGGGCGGCCTGGGTGCGGAGCCGGCTCCGCGTCGCCTCGCTCACGAGGATCTCCGTGCCGAGCTCCTTGTTGATCCCCTGGATGCGCGAGGCGAGATTGACGGCGTCGCCGACCAAGGCATAGGTCGTGCGCTCCGCGCTGCCGATGCTGCCCGCCAGCACGGTGCCGGAGTGTATGCCGATGCCGTTCCGCAGCGGCGGCTTGCCCGCGGCCGCGCGCCGCTCGTTCAGGCGCGCGAGCCCCGTCCGCATGGCGAGGGCGGCGGCGAGCGCGCGGTCGGCGTGGTCGGGCGTGGGGAGGGGAGCCCCGAACACCGCCTCGATCTCGTCGCCGATGTACTGGAGGACGAGGCCGCGCTGGGCGCGGATGGCCGCCTCCATCTCCGTGAAGTACTCGTTGAGGTCGTGGACCACCTCGCGGGGTCCCGTGCGCTCGACCCAGGGGGTGAAGTCGCGGAGGTCCGCGAACAGGACGGTCACCTCCTCGAGCCTCCCCTCGAAGCTGGCGCGCCCGGCGAGGATCTCGTCGCGGATCTCGCGCGTCACGTAGCGGCCGAAGGTCTCGCGGATGCGCTCGCGCTCCTGCAGCCCCTCCAGCATGCGGTTGAAGCCCTCGGCCACCGCGCCGATCTCGTCGTTGGCCACCACGGGGCACCGCGTGTCCAGTTCGCCCCGCCCCACCGCGGCCATGGCCTCCTCGACCTGCTTGAGGGGCGCGGCCACACTGTTGGCGGCGAACAGGGCAAGGCCGATGGCGGCCAGTACGCCCACGACCACGATGAACAGGATCAGGGGGCCGAGGCTGCCCGCGAGCACGGCCGCCCGCTGTGGATCGACGTGGAGCAGGGCCTGCACCCGCTTGTAGGCGAGCGTGCCCAGGAGGGTCAGGGGAATGATGCTGATGAGGAGGAAGATGCCCAGGAGACGAAAGCCCACGGGCAGGCGGAGGGCGCTCGGAACCAGGCTCACGTCCCCGTGGGGAAAGAAGACGGGCATGGCCCGGCGCCAGTAGTGCTCCGCGGCCAGGAAGGAGAACACGGTGGCGACGGTGCCCGCGATGACCGTGATGCCGAAGAACAGCCGGAGGGACAGCCGAGGATCGAATCCGCCGCCCGTGACGGTGGGCCAGATCACGCCCCAGATGACGCCGGCCAGCACCCAGCCGGCCAGGGTGAGGCTCGCGAACGCGTACGGCACGAGGAGAGCGCGATGGCGGATCAGGGGATCGCGCGCCGTTTCCTCGCTAATTAGCGCCGACACGAGCGGGTCCAGCCAGCGCCGACCCAGGACATAGCCGATGCCAGCGAGCGCGCCGAAGGCGGCGAGGGAGACCACGACGTCCGTGATCCGAACCGCGCCCGCCGCCGCGGCGACTTCCGGATCCACGACGCGGAAATAGAAGAAGGACAGGACGGCGCCCAGGAAGCTGCCCAAGAAAATGGCCAGACGGAGCGAGCGCCACGGCAGCGGTGGGGCGGTCATCAGCCGAATTCTAGCTCTAGAAATGGCTCGGCCCTGCCGGGATGGGGCCGACAGGGCCGAGCGCCAGAAGAGCGCCTTACTTCTTCTTCTTCTTGGCCGCCTTCTTCTTCTTCGCCATCGTGTCACCCCCCTCCGCACCGCGCGTCCCGCGGTTGGCTCGGTCTTGGGGCGACTCTACGGGGCGGCCGCGAAGAGTGTCAAGGAGAAAATACACTCTGGAGGGTGTGTTCGAGCCGCAGCCCCCAATATCTGGGGGCGGGGGGTACGCTACTCGCGAACCGACGACGGCTTGCGGTGCTCGCGACGGCGCACGAACTCCTGGTTCAGCGGCATCCCCTTCTTGCACATCGGACACTGCTCGGGCGGATACGTGGGGAAGTCGCGGCTCACGAGGCTGAAGATCTCCTTGCCCGCGATCTCCGCCTTCTTGGTGCGCCGCCAGAGCGCGCCCATGCCCACCACCTGGCCGCCCAGCTCCTCCACGAGATCGCTGAGCAGCTTCACCGTGCTCCCGGAGCTGACGAGGTCCTCCACGATCAGCACCTTCGTACTCGGGCGGATGAGGCGATGGAACTCCGCGGGGAGGGTGACCTTGCGCTTGCCCGCGCTCACGCCCTTGGTCCCGTACATGAGGGTGGGGCGCGAGGGATGAGCCCGGGCGACGCAGTGGGAGAGGATGAGGGCGCCGGGCCCCGTGGAGAGGACCACGTCGATGGGCCACTGCGCGAAGTGCTTGGCGATGACCGCTCCGAGCCCCTCCGTGAAGGAGGCCTCGGTGGTGACGAGCGTCTTCTCGATGTACTCGCTGGTGTGCTGGCCGGAAGGGAGGAGGATGTGGTCGTTGGCGTGATAGGCCCCGGTGCGCTTCAGGATCTCCAGGTGGATCTTCTCACGCACCTCCGCATCCATGCGGGCGTTGTCCTTCGCGGTCGGCGGGGCCATGGGACGCCTAGGATGACGGCGAGGCTCGGGGCTTGTCAATGCCAAAGATGCCGCGTGCCGCGTGGTAGACTTTGCGAGCCATGAAGCTCCTCGCCGTCGAGAGCGCCACGCTGTCGGGCGGGGCCGCGCTCCTAGACGATGATCGCCTCCTGGGCGAGATCACGCTCAACATCGCCATCACGCACTCGGAGCGTCTGCTCGCCGCGGTGGACCGTCTCGTAGCGGACTGCGGGCTCGTTCCCGCCGATCTGGACGCGCTCGCCGTCTCGGTGGGGCCGGGCTCGTTCACAGGGCTCCGCGTCGGCCTGGCCACCGTGAAGGGCCTCGCCATGGCCCTCGATATCCCCGTGGCGCCCGTGCCCACCCTCGATGCCCTCGCCGCGCGCCTGCCCTTCGCGGAGGCGCCGGTGTGCCCCATCCTCGACGCGCGCAAGGGCGAGGTGTACCTCTCGCAGTACCGCTGGGACGGTGAGAGCATGGCGCGCGAGTGGAGCTATCTCGCCCTCCCCCCCGAGCTGGCCGCGGCGGAGCTCAGCGCGCCGGTGATCCTCCTCGGCGACGGCATCGACGCGTGCCGTCCCTGGCTCGCGCGTCTCGGCGACGAGGTGCGCATCGCGCCCAGCGCCCAGCGGCTGCCCTCGGCCGCCACGGTGGCCCAGCTCGGCCATGCCGTCCTTGCCGCGGGCGGCGGGGTGAGCGCGGAGGCCGTGACGCCGCTCTACCTCCGGCCCTCGGAGGCCGAGCTCAAGGCGCGCCGAGGATGAGCCCCGCGTGGAGGCGAAGCTGATCGCCGCGCTCATGACCGAGGCCGACCTCGATCAGGTCCTCGCCATCGAGCGTGTTTCCTTCGTGACCCCGTGGACCCGCGCGGCCTTCTGCTACGAGATCGAGCAGAACAAGGTCGCGCGCTGCACGGTCATGCGCGCGGACGAGCGCGTGGTGGGCTACGTCTGCCTGTGGGAGATCGGCCACGAGATCCATATCACCAACCTCGCCGTGCACCCCGACTGGCGGCGGCGGGGGGTGGGGAAGCGGCTTCTCGCCTTTGCCATGGCGGAGGGCGGGTCGCGCGGCGTCACGCTGGCCTTCCTCGAGGTGCGACCGAGCAATGCGCAGGCCCTCAAGCTCTACGAGAGCCTGGGCTTCCAGGTGATCGGCCGGCGCGCCGGCTACTACTTCGATACCGGCGAGGACGCGCTCGTCATGGAAGCACGCCTGGGTGGCGACGCCGCCCCCACGGTGGCCGGGAACCGCCAAGCCGGCTCCTGAGTTCCCTCGTCGACCGGCCGGCCCTCTCGCCGGCTCCACCCATGCCGACAAGGAGATACCGATGATTCGACGCTTCGCGCTTGCCGCGCTCGCCCTGGCCACGGCCGCCGCGCTGCCCGGAGCCGCCCTGGCCGAGACCATGAACTTCAAGATACTCTCGACCCCTTCGCGCGCCACCTTCAAGACCGACGCCCCGCTCGAGACCATCGTGGGGAACACGGCGGGCGCCGCTGTCACCGGCAACCTCACCGTGGATCCCGCCCAGCCCGCGGGTGGCACGGGCACCATCAAGGTAGACCTGACCACGCTCAATTCCGGCGTGGGCCAGCGCGATCAGGACATGCAGAAGCCGCAATATCTCGACACGGCCAACGAGGCCAACAAGTTCGCCGTTTTCGAGATCAAGGGCATCGAGATCGCGGGACCGCTCGAGCCGGGCAAGGAGACGCCGGCCAAGGTCAAGGGCATCCTCACCATCAAGCAGAAGCCCGTGGACGTGGTGGCCGACGCGCGAGTGACCTACATCAAGCTCACGCCGGATCAGGTCGAGGCCCAGAAGCGCTTCGGCTTCACGAGCGACAACATCAAGGTGCGCTCGAAGTTCGGCACGCTGTTCAGCAACCACGGCATCACCATTCCCCAGCTCATGTTCCTCAAGGTGTCGAACGAGATCCAGCTCGAGAGCGACCTCACCTTCGTGAAGCAGTAGGCCTCACCGTCGTGGCGGGGCCGGGCCTCCGGGCCTGGCCCCGTTTGGCTCCCGCAGCAAATCTGCTAAGATTCCGTCGTGCCAGCCCGTTCGTCGCGGATGCCCGAGTGATCCCGCTCGTTGATCGGATGCTCGGCGGCGACCGCCTCGCTCTCGCCCGCCTCATCACGCGAGTGGAGAACCGCCAGCCCGGCTTCGCCGAGATCATGCGCACGGTGCAGTCGCACCTGGGGCGGGCGCATGTGCTGGGCGTGACGGGGCCGCCGGGGGCAGGGAAGTCCACGCTGGTCGATCGGCTGACCACGCGGCTCCGCGAGGGAGGCGAGCGGGTGGGGATCATCGCGGTGGATCCCTCCAGCCCCTTCACGGGCCTGTCTCTTATACACATCTCCGAGCCCACGAGACGCAACCAGTCATC
>JBKOVG010000178.1:0-5013 GCA_046723845.1 Candidatus Methylomirabilota bacterium
TTCCCGATGGGAATCGAACGCGACTTTGAATCCCCTTCCGCACTCGTCCTTATTCTCGGGTAGCTGGTTCAAATCGGGGGCCCGTAACCACCGAAATCGACTCGCCTGATCTTCGAGGTCGACATTGTCTGATCGCCGATCCCATCGATCTAGCCCGAGAGCCCCCTCGCTCAGGACATGGGAATCAGATGGGAATCGACTTGGGAATACCGTGGGAAAATAGGAATCGGACTGGGTTTCCACGGGGCTAGTGCAGGTCCGGGTTGGCCGCGAATCTGAAGCTGAAGGTTAAGCCACGGCCTGAAAAGAGATCACACCTCGTCGAGCCGAGTCACCCTCGGCGATCCACTACTGAATGGTCTCAGTCGCTCGCCTGAGGAGCAGGGGCGGGCCAGGCCGAGCGCCGGCACCCAGCCGCCAGGGCCACGGTCTGCCCCACTCCCGCCGCCCTTGACCAGGCCCGGGTTCCGAGCGCACCATCCCCGTAGGAGTCGGTCCCAGATGGCCCCGTGTCCGCGCTTTGTCGGGTCCTCAGCCCAGCGAACGATGGCATTCCCCGGTCGCCCTGCCGTCCGCCGCGCGGGTCGCGCAGCGCCGACTGGCGCTAAAGTTTCCTATGCGCTGTATGCGATCATCAAAACTCCGCGGATGACTGCGGGCGCGCGTCCGACCTAAATGCCACCTACGACATAGAGGATCAGCCATGCGACGACGAATGACAGCGTTGGGGTTGGCCGGAATCGCTGGGCTAGGGGCTGGGTTGTTCGTGTGGAACCTGGGGGCGGCCCAAGCGCCGCCGTCGGAGGCACCTCCCAAGGGGCCGACGTACATGCAGGTGATCGAAGGCGACTTTGCCGCGGTGCGGTCCCGCGACATCGCAGACAAGCCACAGGTGATGCAACGCCAGCAGACGCTGCTCATCGACCGCTACGACTTGAGCAACCGGCCGGCCGCCGGCGTGATGATGTCGGGCGGCCGCAAGGCCGTCCAGCAAGGCGTTCGCGTGAAACTACCGGCCGGTGTGGGCTGGGAGCAGCTCGCCGCGATGTCCGCCGACGAGATTCGGGCGAAGGATGTGTTTCCCCGCGGGTTCTTGCCGCTGCCGCACGTCAAGCACGTCACGGGGGGCATGGTCTTTCCCGACTTCGAGATCAAGGAGATCGACAAACAGGAAGCGCGATCGCTGCAACGCTTCGACGCCGACTTCGATCTGCCCGATCATCTGCTGCCGGAGTTTCCGCCGCCGATCTTCCTCACTACGCGGCCGGAATTGGGCGACGTCTCGAAGGGGCAGCTGCTGACGATCAAGAACTACTTCGCGATCATGGACGGGATTCTGACGCCGGTGCAGATGGAAGGCCTGCGTCTGCTGCTCATGCCGTTCCCGCAGCAGCAGTTCAACCAGACCGACGACCGCAAGGTCGAGGCGCAGAGCCTCGGGGTCGCCTGCCTAGATTGCCACGCCAACGGCCACACCAACGCAACGTTCCATCTCAATCCGGATACCCGCCCGCAGGCCGCGCGGTTCCGCATAGACACCGTCAGCCTGCGCGGCTTGTTCAACCAGAGAATCCACGGCTCGAAGCGCTCGCTCCGGTCCGTGGAGGATTTCACCGAGTTCGAGCAACGCACCGCGTACTTCGACGGCGACCATGTGACGGCCGCCAAGAAAGGCGTCAACCTGCCGGATCGCGCCAGCCAGGTGGTGATGATGGGACAGATGCAGAATATGTTCGACTTCCCGCCCGCGCCGAAGTTGACACCGCTCGGGACGCTGGATCCCGCGAAAGCGACAGAAGAGGAGCGCCTCGGGCAGGACATCTTTTTCGGGAAGGGCAAGTGTGGAGCTTGCCATCCCGCGCCGTTCTACCTCGACGACAAGATGCACGATCTGAAAGTGGAACGCTTCTATACGCCGCGCACGACCAATGGCCAGTGGATTCACGCCGAGGGGCCGATCAAGACGTTCACGCTCCGCGGCATCAAGGATTCCCCGCCATACCTGCACGACGGACGGCTGCTGACGCTCGAGGATACGGTGGAGTTCTTCAACCTCGTCCTGGGCGTGCAGTTGATGCCGCGCGAGAAGGCCTCGCTGGTCGCGTTTCTGCGGACGCTGTAGGCGGCACGAAGCGGTTGACGCTCAGCTTCGACGAGATCCTACGGAGTGCGATCGCGCGAGGGGGGCAGCGATCCTGCCAAAGGCTAACGTGATACTCCTAGAGCGCCCGCAGAAAGGCGACGACGTCTCTCTTCTCCTGCGGCGTCAGCCGGGTCGGACGCGCCTGATCGCGAGGGAGGCAGGACATGGAGGATCGCAGGGAGCCTGAGGCGAACAGGCTGCGCGAGGCGCCGGACCGCGGACAGAACCGCGAGGGGCCCCCCTCCAGTGTTCATGACTCTCTGCGGCAGTACAGCACGTTGTTGGAGATCAACAACGCGATCATCTCGAACCTCACGCGGGAGTCCCTGTTCCACGCGATCAGCGAGGCCCTGCGCAAGGTGGTCCCGTTCGATCGCGCGCTGATCTACGTTGCGGAGAACGATGTCCTTCGCACGATCGCGTTGGAGGGGCGGGAGCTGTCGGGGCACTCTCACGGTGCGGACAAGGAGATTAGCCCTCAGGGCACGGCGGCGGGCTGGGCGTTTGAACACCGGGAGCCGCGCCTCAGCCTCAATCTCGCCGCGGAGCCTCGACTTCCGGGGGACGAGATCCTGTTCGAGGGGGGAGTGCGTTCGTACCTAATTGTTCCGCTCATCGCACGGGAACGAGCCATCGGCGCATTGTTGCTCGCGAGCTTCGAACCACATCGCTACACGCACGAGGACGTCCCGTTCTTGGAGGGAGTTGCGAAACAGATTGCCCTCGCCGTCGAGAACATGCAGGCGTATGAGGAGATCGCACGGCTGCGCGCCCGCCTGGAAGAGGAGAACCGCTATCTGCAGGAGGAGATCAAGACCGAGCACAACTTCGAGGAGATTACGGGGCAGAGCCCTGGGATGAAGCAGGTGTTCAAGATGATCGAGACCGTCGCCCCGACCGATGCGACAGTGCTGATCGTTGGCGAAACGGGAACCGGCAAGGAGATGGTGGCGCGGGCACTACACAACCTGAGCTCGCGACGGCATCACTCGCTGGTCAAAGTCAACTGTGCAGCCCTCCCCGCCGGTCTAATCGAGAGTGAGCTGTTCGGACACGAGAAGGGGGCCTTCACGGGTGCGTTGACACGCCGGATTGGTCGGTTCGAGCTCGCCCACGGGGGCACGCTCTTCCTGGACGAGATCGGAGATTTGCCATTGGAACTGCAACCAAACCTGCTTCGCGTCCTCCAGGAGGGCGAGTTCGAGCGGGTCGGCGGCTCCCACACGATCCGGGTGGACGTGCGGGTGATCGCCGCAACAAACCGGGACCTGGAGGAGGCCATTCACGCGAGTCGGTTCCGTGCCGATCTCTACTACCGTTTGAGCGTTTTCCCAATTCGCCTGCCACCACTCCGGGAACGGGCGGAGGACATTCCACTCTTGGTCAGGTACTTCGCGCAGAAGTATGGCACGCGGTTGGGGAAGCGCATCCCGAGCGTCTTGCCGGCGACGCTGCAGGTTTTGGAGGCCTATCTGTGGCCCGGGAACGTCCGGGAACTTGAGAATGTCGTCGAGCGAGCTTTAATTCTCAGCCAGGGTGCGTACATGGATCTCGGCGGATGGCTTCCACGGCCGAGCACGGCCCTTCGCGAGGGGGGTACCCAGACCCTCGAAGAGATCGAACGCCAACACATCCTGGTGGTGCTCGAGGGGACGGGCTGGCGAGTGAGCGGGGAGGGCGGTGCGGCTAGGCTCTTGGGCATGAAGCCGACCACCTTAGAAGCCAGGATGAAAAAGCTCGGAATTACGCGCCCGAGGTAAGACGTTCCAGTTTCTCGTGACTCTCCCGATATTCTCGTTTCGCCCCTTTCGATCCTGTCCGCCCTGCGCCGGATCTTCGCCTATGGAATGATCGGATTGCTACTGAAGAGATAGAGCGAAGAAGTCACCCAGAGTCCAGCCAGGATCGCGAACAAGAGACCACCCGCAACGGGTAGCGCCCATCCTGGGAAACCTCGTGAGCGCACCAGGATCACTTTGACCGCGAATGCTCCATAGAACGCCGATCCCAGGATCGAGTGGATCGCGACCCGCGGGCTCGTGGTTTCAAATCCCAACAGGAAGATGCAGTGATAGGCAACCGGCAGTGTGAGAAGGATGGCCAGATATCCGGACATGCGATGCATCCTGCCCCAGAAACGCCCGGCAGGCGCCCACTGGAACAGCTCGAATAGCCGCGCCGCGCTCAGGACCTGAAAGAGGGCGAGCATGATGGCTCCCGTGGCCAGCCACGCTTTCATATGAATCGTGTCGCTGAAGAATAAGTGAAAGAAAGGAGGTGTCGGGTAGCCCTTGGCGCTCCTGCCGGCAAGCAGGCGGATCGTCAGGAAGGCCAGCGCGAAGACCGACAGAAGCGCGGCGAATCGCGTCCAGTTCCGTGGCCTGGATGTCGACGGTCCCCTGTCCTCGATCATGGTCGCCTCGTTCTTGCGAACGCCGTATTCCCGCGGCGGTTCCAGCGGCCCCGCAGAATGTTGTGCAGTGGGCACCGTAACTCCTGCGGGCTTCGAGCCCACTCGTGAGGGGGAACCGGCAAACGGCGCAGTGAGTTCTTCCGGTCGAGCGGGCCGCCGAGCACTCAGGGCGGCGCTGCCTCCTCCCGGAACGAACCGCCCGGGAGCGGCCAGACGTCCAAAGGTTGGTCGTGCGGACGTTGCCTCAGCGGGCGGAGGGTGAGAGCGTGCCCCTGCCACCGAAGCCCACGCTCGGGAGGAGATGGTGATGCGGCTACGCGTTCTCGTGATCGCGACTCTGGTGGGCATCCTCGCGGCTTCGGCTGGCGTGGCTGCTCAACCCCTCACCCCACACTTCCCCGGCTGGGAGCGTTACTTCACGGTGAGTTCGGAGCCGTTCGAACGGCGAGGCCAGCCG